>CAVAIM010000056.1:0-2123 GCA_963588755.1 bacterium
ACCTGGTAGTGCATTTGGAGAAGCAGGAAAGTATAATATAAGAATATCTTATACTTGTTCTAGTGATGAACTAGTTAAGGGAATGGATAAATTAGAAGAATTTGTTAAGTTTTTAAGAAAATAATAATTTAATAATTAAAATTGATAAGGATTCTAAATAGATAAGGAATCCTTTCTTTTACATTATTAATAAAAATTCTTATATATAATAGGGGAGAATATGCTATAATCTAGTACATGATAAATAAAGATAAGGGAGGATAATAGAAGTGAAAATAAGTAAAAAGTATTCAATAATTTTAAATTTAATAATACCATTTATAACTACTTTAATTATATTAATGATATTATACAAAATAAGAGGACTTGCTCCATTTGGGGATAAATCACTTGTTATAATGGATGCGGAAATTCAATACCTTGATTTTTTCTTATATTTTAAAGATGTATTAGAACATAAAAATACTATTAACTATTGTTTTGGTAAAACATTAGGCGGAACAAATATTGCTGTATTTAGCTATTACTTATCGTCTCCATTTAATTTACTGATAGTATTCTTTAATAGAAGTCAAATGCATAACTTCTTTGATATAGTAGTAGCGCTAAAACTAAGTCTTGCATCAAGTACTTTTGCATTCTTCGGACTTAAGAGATTTAAAATAAATAATTACTCATTAATACTTACTATTATTTCTATTGGATATGGTTTATGCCAATATGGTCTAGCTCAATCTAGTAATATAATGTGGCTAGATGGAGTATATATGTTGCCAATTCTATTGCTTTCTATATCAAATCTTGTTAATGATAAGAATGCATATAGCCTACCTTATATTGTAGGCTTAATGATTATATTTAACTGGTATACAGCAGGAATTAACTGTGTATATTCTTTCTTTTATTTTATATTTGAATGTGCACTATACTATTTAAATAATAAATTTAGTTGGAAAGAATTAGGTAAAAAGACATCTAAGTATATATTATTCATGATACTAGGAGTAATAATGAGTACTATATTATTCCTACCTACATATGGAGCACTTAAAAATAGTACTAGAGGAAGTCTACATTTTGACGAATTACTAAACTTTAAATTCCTAGGAGATATTCCTAACTTTATTACAAATTATGTGTATGGAGGAAAGAGTGAATTAGGAAGCATTGCTTTGTTTTCAGGAAGTCTTGTAATAGTTCTTGCAATCTATTCATTCTTAAATAATAAGAATAATATTAAAACTCGTGTTGTACTTTCATTATTCTTTGCGTGGTCAATTATTATTTTCTATTTTAATCCTTTTGATGCAATGTTTTCTTTACTCCAAGGAGTATTTAGTTATCACTATAGATATTCCTTTGTAGCAAGTTTTTCTATCAGTACTTTAGCTATTCACGGGCTTTTAAGTGTTAAAGATAGAGAAGATAAAATTAAAATAATAAAGATAGCTATAGTATTTGCAAGTATGCTTATAATTAGTCACTACATTGATTCTAGTTATGACATTAAGAATGTATATAAAACTGCATTTATTCTTATAGTTGAAACCTCTCTTTTTATATTGTTTACAGTTAATAAAAAGAAAAAATTAACAATAATGTTCCAAGTATTATTAGCCTTATTTGCAATCATTGATGTATCTAGTAACGCAAATATATTACTAGATGAATACTCATATGGAAGTGTATCAGATAATAATAAATATATAGAAATACAAAGTAATACTATTAATAAAATTAAAGGTAGAGATAATTCTTTCTATAGAATATCAGAAACTAGTACAAGAAATATGAATCCTAATAATTTAACTGCTAACTATAATGAAGCTTTAGCTTATGGTTATGCATCTATTAGTGGTTATACATCAAGTCCTGATGACATACAAAGAGAATTCCTTGAGCGTGTAGGATATAGAATGAACGGAGAAAATATGTGTATAACTAATACTTCAATATTAGGTATTGATTCTTTGCTATCTGTTAAGTATGTATTATCAGATTACGATATTAATGGACTTGTAAAAGTAGAAGAAGCTGATGAGAACGGAAAAGCTATTTATTATAATCCTTATTCTTTTCCTATGGCTTTTAAGTATAAAGACACAGGTTATACAGTAAAAGAT
>CAVAIM010000056.1:2133-6453 GCA_963588755.1 bacterium
GCTTTTAAGTATAAAAATTCAGATTATACTGTAAAAGATACATCAAATCCATTTGAATATCAAAATGAAATATTTAAACAATTATTTAATCTTGATGAAGAATTATACTTTAAAGTTGATTATGATTTATCAACTACTAGCAATAATCATGACGCTACAATTAAACTTAAATTAGAAGGCATGGATAATATTTCTATATATGGTAATATTCCTTGGGATTATGAGGCTAATACGCAAATATATGTTAATGATAACTTTATTACAAACTATGCTTGTTGGAAGTCTCCATCTGTATTCTATATTCCATATAATAGTGATACTGAATCTATAGTAGAGGTTAAATCAGAAGGTAATTTTAATTGGGATAATATTGAAATTTACGCACTTAACTTAGATGTATTAAAGAAATGTAGTGAGTTAGCTTGGCAAAATTCAACTTGTGATTTATCTGTTTCAAATGGTAATATAACGCTTAATGTAGAGGGATCAGGTGATGAGAGATTATTCGTATGTGTTGCATCAGATGATGGATGGAATATAAAGGTAAATGGAAGTAATCAAGAACTAGAATTAATAGGAGATTGTTTATATAGTATAAAACTTGAAAATGGTGATAATACTTTAGTTATGAAATATAAGGTTAAATATCAAACAGTAGGTACAATACTTTCATTTGTTAGTTTACTATCATTTACCGTGTATATTTGTATTAGAAAGAAGTATCCATCTATTAATTAATATATAATTATGATTTTATCGTATTCTATATACAATTGAGATAAAATTTAAACTAGTATATAATGATTCTAAAATAAAGCATTTATATTATGAGGTAGAATTATGGGCGCGAGTTTTCCGATTGAGGATTATATAAAATATAAAAAAGTAAGATTAAATTTATCAACTAAAGCTTATGAAATCATAAAACAAGATATTAAAAATTTCTATTTAAACGAAACTAAAGAAACAACTTCAGGGTTCTTAAACCAAATTGTTTCTAACTTTTATGAACAAGCTTTAGCTTCTATTAATTTAAGAGTTACTAATAAAGAAACTGAATTAAATGAGTTACTTAATACCCCAAAGTTAACAAACAATCATTAAAAAAAGTAGATTCTAAGAGTAAAGAATTAATTATAAATGCTTTAGTTAATGAATATAAAGATAAATTAATCAGACAAGTTGAAAGTTATTCTAAGGGTGTAAGTGTACACATGGATATTAATCTAGCTAATATTAAACTCTTAAGAGAGGATATTTTTGAAGCTGATTATTATGGTTCTGAATCAAAGTATATTAAGGCTTTACTTGAAGAATATGCAGAACGCCCTAGCTTTATAAGAGAACAAATCTTCTTTAAGAATGATATAGTTGATAAGATTGAATATGCTATAACTAATAAGTGTCAAGTTAAGATAACTATTAAACAAAAATATAAAGTTAAAAATAAAACATATTATACTAGAACATTCTTTGTTTCTCCTTATAAACTAATGACTGATAAAGCTAATCTATTTAATTATTTAGTTGGTTTCTCACAAGAGGTAAATCAAGATCAAACATTAAAAGATAAACAAATATCATCATTTCGTATATCGCAAATTGCTCATCTAGATGTATATAATTCAAAGAAGGCTTCTATTTCTAAGGAAGAGAAAAAAGCAATTGAAAACTTAATTACATTAAATACTGTACAATATTTAAGTAGCCCTAATATTGATATTAAGGTTAGATTTAATCAAAAGGGATTAGAAAAGTATCAACGTATAATTTATTTAAGACCTAATAATTATACTAAAGATAGTAATGATCATTTGATTTATACATTCCATTGTACTGAAAAACATTTCTTAGATTACTTTATTAAATTCTTAAAAGATATTGAGGTATTAGAACCACTTTATCTAAGAGAAAAAGTTATTAAGTGGTATAAAGGTGCAATTAGTGTTTATGATGAAGAATCTTGATATTAAACAATATATATTAGATTGTGCTAAAAATAATGTAATTGAAGAAGATTTAATATATTATGTTATTTCTAATCAAGGATATAATAATGAGGAAGAAATTACCCTTGAGGTATTAGACTATTTAAAAGAAAATAATATATCAATTAAGTCAAAAGAAGTTGATTTAAATAAAGCAAGTTTAAGAATTGATGATTCTTATAAATCTTATATTAATGAAATATCACAATATGAAGTTTTGTCTAAAGAGGAAGAATATTTATTATTTAAACAAATAGATGACTTTAAACATAATAATAATTCTTTATCTATAGAAGAGAAAATTTCGCGTGAACGCACTAAAGACAAAGCTAGAGAAAGAATAATTAATTCTAATTTAAAATTAGTTGTTAAAATAGCTTTTAATTACATGAGTAATGATATTGATATTATGGATCTTATTAGTGAAGGTAATATGGGATTAATTAAAGCTATTGATAAATTTGATTATAGACAAGGTAATCGTTTTTCAACTTATGCATTTTACCTTATAAGTGGTGCAATATCATCATTCTTAAAGTCATCTACTAATGTAAGACTTCCTCAAAATATTCAAAAAGAATTATCTTTAGTTACTAAAGCTTTAAAGGCTTTGAGATATTCTAATAATAGTATGAATGTGTCTAGCAAAGATATAAGTAAATATTTAGATTATAGATTATCTAGTGAAAGAATTGATTATTTATTAACTATTAATAATTTTAGTGTATCACTTGATAATAATGTAACAAATGAAGATGGTACTAAAATAATTGATACTATTAAAGATACTAATGAATCTAAGGATACTAAAACTATTGAATCTTGTAAGGGATGGAATAAACTAAAAGATCAAGAAAAGATTGTATTAAAATTGTTTAGTGAAGGTAAAAATACATTAGAGATTGCAAATACTTTAAATCTTTCTAAGTCAAGAATTAGACAGATTAAATATAGTGCACAAGATAAACTTAAATATTATGAATCATAAAGTAAGAGATTGAATCAAATAGGGTTCAATCTTTTTTTGTTACATCTTTAGGAACAGATTAACGCAATTTCTAATTAAAAATCTAGAATTTTGGAACATTTAATAAATTATTCTAACCTTAGCACTTGACTCGTGTTTATTCCTATAATATAAGCGTAAGGAATTTCATGTTTAGTTTAGAGAGGTTTAGGGATTACCTTCTTGAGTTCACTCTTAAGGTAATATGAGAGGTTTTAGTAATCTAAGTGTTTAGATTACTTGAGAGGCAAATTTTTCAAAATCAAGCTTGATTACATAATGAAACTAAATATTAATCCTTACAATATTAGCTTAAGTACTTTGATTAATCTAAATTGAATAAAGAAGTACTTAGGCTGATATTTGTTTATTTGTGTTTACTATATATAAGTCATAAGGAGGAATTGAGTGATGACATCAATGATTAAAGCTAAAACATATACTAATGGATTGAGTTTATATTTAACTCATGAAAATAATGATTACTACTTATTCTCGCAAAGATACCATAAAGGTGTAAGAAAAGCATTTGAAAATGGTGTATTTCTTGATGATGCATTGTCTTATGCAAATCATCATGATTATTGTGTTAGAAAGACAGTTACTAAACTTATGTCTCATATTAAATATATAGAAAAAGAATATAAGGTAGATGTGCTAAATGAAACAATTAAGAAGAAACAAATAGATAAAAGATATAAGAATTTGAAATCAAATTGTAATAATTTGATATATGAATATTAAAGGAGAGTTATATGAAGATTAAAATAAATCCAATTAAAAGAAATGAACTACAATTAAATATACAAAGAAAGTATAGAACTTTAGTTGTAGAAAATAAGGTTAAATATAATCGTAATAGAAGTAAAAAGGAAGTATTAAAAGAGGTTAAGGCATATTATGAATAAATTAAATTATTGTATTAATAAGATTAAGTTAGATTTACAAACGGAATTAATTATTTTTTTGGGTGGTATTACGGGTGAAAATGTGATTTCAGGTGACTGTTGGGATGTCAAAAAAGCTTTAAAATTAATTTATTCATTAATGAAATCCGTTATGTTGGGACATGATTTATTAGTATTTAGTTATGGTACTGATATTGGTTCTTTAAATTTATTATATGAGAAAAAACTAGAAAGAATAGAACAAGTCAAATATAAGTGTTTTAATGAGATTTATAATAATTCTTGTAATAATTTTTATAGTATTTAATATAAATGTTATTTGAAAAGGATTAGTTATTGTATTGATAGATATTTATAATAAGTAAATATAAGAAAAAGATTACCCCTTTTTAAATTGGATAATCTTTTTTTGTTTATT
>CAVAIM010000057.1:0-6417 GCA_963588755.1 bacterium
CAATAAGCCAGTACTAGAGTGGGAAAACTCATATACCTTAGGAATTGTTATGGCTTCTAAGGGTTACCCAATGGAATATAAAAAAGGTTTTGCAATCAAAAATCTTGATAAAGTATCTTCAAAAGTTTATTATATGGGTGTTAAACATGATGGTGCTAATCTTGTCACTAATGGTGGTAGAGTATTAATTGTTGTTGCTTCAGGCACAAGTGTTCTTGATGCAAAAGAAAAAGCACTAAAAGATGTAGAAAAAATCGAATGTGATAACTTGTTCTATAGAACAGATATCGGACATTTAAGTTACTAGGAGTATATATGATTGAACGTTATTCAAGAAAAGCTATGAGAGACATTTGGAGTGAGAAAAATAAGTTTGATACTTATTTAAAAGTTGAACTTCTAAATGCAAAAGCTTGGTCTAAATTAGGTGTAGTACCAGTTGAAGACCTACCTAAGCTTGATAAAGCTACTTATACAATTGAACGTGTTAAGGAAATAGAAGCTATTACTAAACACGATGTAGTTGCATTCACTCGTGCTGTAGGTGAATCTTTAGGTGAAGAAAAGAAATGGATTCATTATGGTCTAACTTCAACAGATGTAGTTGATACAGCTAATGGATACTTATTAAAGTGTGCTAATGATATCTTATATAAAGATATTGTAGACATTATGGAAGTAATTAAGAAAAGAGCTTTAGAGTTTGAATATACTCCATGTATTGGAAGAACTCATGGTATGCATGCTGATATAACTTCATTTGGATTAAAGTGGGCTTTATGGTATTCTGACTTAACTCGTATTAAGAAAGAATTCGAAGCTGCAAGAGAAAATGTAGAAGTTGGTAAATTATCTGGTGCTGTAGGTAACTTTGCAAACATTCCACCTCAAATCGAAGAATCAGTATGTACTGATTTAGGAATTAACTATGCAGCTATTTCTACACAAGTAATTCAACGTGATAGACATGCTCAATATATGTCAGTTCTTGCACTTATTGCCTCAGAACTTGAAAAGATGGCTTTAGAAGTAAGACATTTAGCTCGTCAAGAAGTTAAAGAAGCTGAAGAAGCTTTCTCTAAGGGACAAAAGGGTTCTAGTGCTATGCCACATAAGAGAAATCCTATTTCAAGTGAAAACATTTGTGGATGTTCTCGTGTAATTAGAGGTTACATGCTTACAAGCTATGAAAATATTGCTTTATGGCATGAACGTGATATTTCTCACTCATCAACTGAACGTTTAATCTTACCAGATGCAACTGCATTATTAGATTATATGTTAGTTAGATTCAAATCAATTCTTGAAAATCTAGTAGTATACCCAGATAAGATGATTGAAGATATTTGGTTAACTAGAGGAGTTATATTTGCTCAAAGAGTATTATATAAGTTAATTGATAAAGGTTTAGTTCGTGAAGAAGCATATGATACAGTACAACCTATTGCAATGCGTGCTTTAGAAGAAAAGAAGAATTATCAAGATCTACTTAAAGAAGATAAAAAAGTATCTAGTCTTTTAACTAATGAAGAAATAGATGAATGCTTCACTTTAGATTATTACATGAAGAATGTTGATTTCATCTACAAGAGAGTTGGAATTAAATAAAGTATTGTGGTATAATCACTTAAAAGGTGATTAGTCGTGAAGAATATTTTATCTAAATATAGTTATGAAAATAAAATAATATCAATATATACAATCTGTCTTGCAATTGTTTATGGATCTTTAGTTTACGTATGTACTAAAGGTTGTGATAATGCTTTAAGAGTTGGTCTTGGAATATTAACAGCAGCTTTAATTTGCGTTATTGGTGTTGTAGTTGATATTATATATATTAAACATAAAGAAAAAGTAAATTCTAAAAATGAAGAAATTAAGGAGTAAGGCGACTTACTTCTTTTTTAATAATTTAAAATATAAGTATAATTTTTTTTGAAATATCTTTACTTAATTAGAGAGTTTTATTATAATACTCTTCGTGTGAGGTGAGATATTGTTTACTAAAGATATCAAACAATGGATATTATCATTAAAAGAGGGCGAAATAATTCTTGCTAAAACAGCTTATTTAGAACATTTCTCTAATATGAAAGAAGCTACTTTTTACCAACTTCTTGCTAGACTTAATCTAGAGAAATATTTAGCTAAAATATCTAAGGGTTTATACTATAAACCATTTAAGGATGATTTTACTAGATTACCTAGTGAGGATAAATTGCTTAATTTCTTTACTAATAAAAATAAAAATGGTCTTATTATAGGCGCTAATATGTTATATAAATATAATATTATACCTAATATGAGTAATGTCTATGAAATCTATACTAATCTAATTGAAATTAAAACAACTAGATTTATGTCCAATCTAGAAATTAGATATTTAAATGTAGATTTTAAGAATGTAGTTATTTCTAAATCTATAGAAATGCTTGAACTTATTGAGATTATTGATAATTATGATAATGTAAATATTGAGGCTTTATATGAATATTTACACGAATTTGTATCTATTTATAATGAGGATGTTATTTATAAGATATTAGAAAATCATAGTTATAAGAAAAGAAATGTATATTCTTTAATGGTAATTCTAAATAAATTTAATGTAGAAAATAATTTAATGAGATTATTAAATAGTGCTAGTAAGTACAATTTCCCAAAGACAATTAACAAAGCACTTGTGTTTAATGATTAAGAAGATTAAAGAAGAATTAAGTGTATCTGCTTAATTTTTTCTTTTTAGTTTTAAAATTATATGAATTTATTATATAATAGGATTTAAAGAGGTGTTAAAGTGACTAATAGAGTTTATGAGCTAAGAAAATTAAATAAAATGACTCAAGATGATTTAGCTAGTAAACTAGGAGTCACTAGACAGACTATCATTTCTATTGAGAAAGGTAAGTATGTTGCCTCGCTTCAACTTGCACTTAAGATGGCAATAATATTCAATGTTAAGGTTGAAGACATATTTGGACTAGAAAAGGGTGATTAATGTGGAATTTGATTTAATTAAATATAGAAAAGTTACTCTAGTTAAACTTACAATTACTATAATTATGATAATTATACCTATAATCTTAGCAGGTATTATAATTCCATATTATATTAATGTGTTCTCACAACTAGAAGAACAAATTAATAAATTAAACGAAACTGTTGATAGAGTCGCACAAAGTTGTGCATTAATCTTAATATTCTTAATTGAAGGTATTTTAATCTATAAATTAGCTTGTTATGCAAGAGTTGAGACTAGTGAGGATTATGCAAGAAAGTATTTCATCAAGACTCATGATGAAAGATTACAACATATAATGACTGAAGCTAATGCGGTTGCAATGAAGCTTAGTCTTTATATCTTAGGTATATGTACAGCTATTGGCGGATGCTTCGATGCGAAGGTGTTCTTAGCCCTACTTTTAACATTCTTTGGTGAATTATTTATCTATTTAGGTTCATATTTATACTATAAACATAAAAATTAGTGCTAAAAAATTAAAACATTTAAAAAATTCTAGTTGAAAAGTAAAAACAATAAATATATAATTATAAAGTAAAATTTATGGATTTTTTATTATCCATATAACGAAAGGACAATATATTATGGGAAGAGCTCATGAAGTTCGTGCCGCATCTATGGCAAAGACTGCATTAATGAAGTCAAAAAAATATTCTAAATGGGGAAAGGAAATTTTCACTGCTGCTAAGTCTGGTGTTCCTGATCCTGAAATGAACCAAGCTTTAAAGAATACAATTGCAAGAGCTAAAAAGGATCAATGTCCTGCTGATGTTATTAAACGTGCAATTGAAAAGGCACAAGGTTTAACAAGTGGTGCAATGAAGGAAACTACATACGAAGGTATGGGTAATGGTAATGTTGCAGTTATCGTTGAATGTTTAACAGACAACGTAAACCGTACAGTTACATCTGTTCGTTCAGCATTCACTAAGACAGGTGGTACATTTGGTGCATCTGCAAGCTACATGTTTGAACGTAAGACATATATCAAATTTGAAGGTATGTCTGAAGATGAAGCATTAGAAGCTTTAATCAACGCTGGTGTTGATGCTGAAGTAACTACTGAAGATGGTTATACAGTTGTAACAGGAGAAGCTAGTGCTTTCCCTCAAATTTCTGAAGCACTTGAAGCTTGTGGAAAAGAATTAGAATATGATTCTAATGAAGTTGCAATGGTTCCAAATTCTAAGGCAGAATTAACTGATGAACAAAAAGAAAAGTTCATGCATATGTTAGACATCTTACATGAATGTGAAGATGTTCAAGCTATCTATCACAATGCTGATATCGATGAAGATGCTGAATAATAGTTAAAATTAGAGTTCGAAAGAACTCTTTTTTTATTGCAATTTTTGTCTATTATTATATAATGAAGCCAAGGAGGGCTTAAAAAGTGGAATATTTAATTATATTGTTATGGTTTATAGTTGGTATTGCTGCACTTATTATTGAAATAAATACTATAGAACTTGTTTCAGTATGGTTTGTAATTGGTGCTTTTGTTTCAATGATAGTATCAGCTTTTGTACCAACAAATTACATTGCCCAAGGTGTTACATTTATTTTAGTTACATGTTTATCGTTTGCAATTTTCCGTCCATGGTTATCAAAGAAGTTTGGACATAAACAAACGGAAGTAGATAATATTAATACATTGGTTGGTTATAAAGGGGTAGCCGGAAGTGATATTGATTCAAAAAGTGGAAAAGTAGTAGTAAATGGTACTACTTGGTCTGCAATATCAGACGAATCAATTAAAGAGGGAGAAAGTGTAGTAGTTATTAGTGAAAATAATATTACACTAAAAGTAGAAAGAGAGAAATAATATGATAGGAATAATTATTGCGTTTGTTTTAATTTTATTTGTAGTAGTTATAGTTTTAGCTTCAAGTGTTAAGGTTGTTTCACAAAGTGAAGAATATGTAATTGAACGTTTAGGTAAGTATTATAAGACTTTATCATCAGGTCCACATTTAATTGCACCATTCATTGATAGAGTAACTGTTAAAATTAGTTTAAAGGAACAAGTTGCAGACTTTGAACCACAATCAGTTATTACTAAAGATAATGTTTCAATTTTAGTAGATACTGTTGCATTCTTTAGAGTTACTGACTCTAAGAAGTATGCATATGGTGTATCTAAACCAATTGAAGCTATTAATAAGTTAACTATGACTACACTTCGTCAAATCATCGGTAACTTAACTCTAGATGAAACTCTAACTTCAAGAGATTATATTAACTCAAAAATTCAAGAACCAGTAGATCTTGCAACAGATGCCTGGGGTATTAAGATTGTACGGCTTGAATTAAAGAATATCGATTTACCTCAAGATATCAAATCAGCTATGGAAAAACAAATGAAGGCTGAAAGAGAAAAGAGACAAGCTATATTACTTGCTGAAGGTGATAAACAAGCTATGATCACTAGAGCTGAAGGTGAGAAAGAATCAAGAGTTAATTTAGCTGAGGCTGATAAACAAGCTCGTATCCTTCAAGCAGAAGCTGATAAAGAAGCTCAAATACTTAATGCTGAAGCAGAAGCTGCACAAATTGAAAAAGCTGCCTTAGCTGAGGCTAGTGCTATTAAAGCTATTAAAGAAGCTGGTGCTGATGAGAGAGTAATTCAATTAAAGAGCTTAGAAGCTTTAAAGAATGTATCTAATGGTACTGCAACAAAGATTATCATTCCTTCAAACTTACAAGATTTGACTAAGGTAATTACTGCTGTAGAAACTGTAAAAGAAGATAAGAAATAATGTATTTACAAGGACTTATGAATTAAAAGTCCTTGTTTTTTAATAGACTTGAGTTTTGATACAAATTCACGTTTAATGTTTAAGTATTCTAAACAAATCTAATTTAGTGGTTTATTTTTTCATAAATTGAACTTATAATTATTTTACTTTTCAATATTATTTAAGGTGTATTTATGGAACAAACAAAAGGATTAAAAAAGAGAATATTAGAATATCTATTGTTTACTATATCTATTATTATTCTAGATTTGGTATTCCATATAATTGTTATTAATAGATTAAATGTATATTTGCCTCTTGAAATAACTTTTATATTACTAATGTCTAGCCCTATATTTATGTTTAAACATAATTTTTTAGCTAATATATATTCTACTATTTTATATTGTATAGTAATTACATTAATAACTATAAACTTAGAGTTATATAATGCTTCTAACGATATTTTTACATTTAAATATTTAGTACTATTTAATGAAACACGTGATGTAATGTCTAGTGATTTTCTAAATTTAGGTTATATTCTATTTGTTGGAATATTTACTATTGTTTACTTTATATTATTATTCATTATTAATGTTCATATTGAATCTAGTGAATATAAGGTAAAGAAACCTTTCATGTATTCATTAGTAA
>CAVAIM010000058.1:0-6372 GCA_963588755.1 bacterium
TTTTAATTCAAGAACTAATTAAAAAGATTGAGGATAAAGATATCAAACTAAAGAAACAATTAGAGAATCGTTTCGGCATTAAATCAGACAAAGCTGAGACAGTATATGCAAATGAGGCTGAAATCTATTCTACAAAGAAGATTGGAGAAAAGAAAAAACCAGGTAGAAAACCTGGAACTAAAAATGCTGATAAGTTTGATTTATCTAAGGTTGAACAAAGAGAGGAAGTTATTGATTTAAAAGACAAAGTTTGTGATACATGTGGTTCTGACTTAATCTATTCAAAAGATTTGATTTCATATAAAGTAGATATTATTCCAGCTAAAATTATTTTAACAAAATATATTGTTAAACAATACAAATGTCCTAATTGTACCGAATCTAATATTCATGAAGAAATCAATTGCTTTAACAATGATTCCTTCCTAACTCCTTCTCTTGGAGCTTATCTTGTAAACAATAAATACAATTATGGTTTACCATTATATCGTCAGGAAGCTATTATAAATCAATTAGGAGCTCCTCTATCACGACAACAAATATGTAACTATACAATTGATGTAGCTGAAAAGTTAGAGCCAATATATGATAGATTGAAATATCATATGATTCATAATAATGTTGGAGTATTACATGCGGATGAAACAACGTTAAGAGTTATTGAAAATAAAGATAGAATTAAATCTTATGTATGGCTTTATGCGACTACATTATATGATCATCCTATCTATATTTATGAATATCAACATTCAAGAGAATCTAAACATCCTAAAGCGTTCTTAAAAGATTATAAAGGTTACTTAGTTTGTGATGATTACCCTGGATATGAGAGTATACCTAATGTTACTGTTGCGAGATGCTGGTTCCACGCTAAAAAGAGATTTACTGAATTAGTAAAAACATTAAATTCTAAACAACGTGAGGTATCACAAGCTGCTAAGATTGATTTAATGATTTCTAATATTTTCCATGTTGAAAATACTAATTGTCAAAAGAAATCATATACACCAAATCAAATTAGGGATGCACGTCAAAAATATCTTAAGCCCTTAATGGATGAATATTTTACTTATTTAGAGAGTATTGTGCCAAACACTGATAAAGAATCTGCTTTAGGTAAAGCTATTCATTATTCTTTAAATCTTAAAGTTGATTTACAAAGATGTCTTGAGGACGGACATATAGAACTAACTAATAGTTTAAGTGAACGAAGTATTCGTCCATTTGTAATCTTAAGAAAGAATTGCTTGTTTGCAAATACAGAAAATGGTGCTGAATCATCTGCACTTTTGATGAGTATTGTACAAACAGCCAAAATGAATGGATTAAAACCTGATGAATATATTAAGTATGTTTTAGAATCTATTGATAATGTGAAGACTAGTGAAATAGATTCTTTATTACCATTTAATAAAAAATTACCGGATTATTTAAAATATAATAAAAATTGCCTAGATTAAAAATTTAGATTTAATCTAGGTTTTTCTAGTGGTGTATATGGAATTGACGCTTACCTTCAAATGATTTGTAAACAAAAAAAAGAACCATACGCTATTACACGTATGATTCCTTTAATGTTAAATATTATTCACCCTTATATTCAGGATTGTTTACTCTTGCAACATAAGAAGCATATCTCTTTTGAGCATCCTTCTTGTTAGTTTCAAGAATTTCACTAGCCTTAGCAGGGTTAATCTTTGATAATTGGTTATAACGACCTTCATGGCTTAAGAATTCATTATATAAATCCCAGTTTGGTTCCTTAGAATCAAGAGTAAATGGATTCTTACCTTCTTTAGCTAAATCAGGGTTATATCTAAATGTTGGGAAGTATCCGCATTCTGTAGCAAGTTTAGCTTCCATTTGGCTATTATTTAAACCACCCTTAATGTTATGAGCGATACATGGAGCATAACAAATAACGATTGATGGTCCATGGTAAGCTTCAGCTTCTTTTAAAGCTTTAATAACTTGGTTTTGGTTAGCACCATGACATACTGTTGCAACATAAATGTTACCATATGACATGAAGATAGAAGCTAAGTCCTTCTTACTTGTTCTCTTACCTGAAGCAGCGAATTTAGCAATAGCACCGAAACGGCTTGACTTAGATGCTTGTCCACCTGTATTTGAGTAAACTTCTGTGTCTACAACAAGTACATTTACATCTTCACCAGATGCAAGAACGTGGTCAAGTCCACCATAACCGATGTCATATGCCCAACCGTCACCACCAATGATCCATTGGCTAGACTTAACGAAGTATTGTTTTAATGAGATAATTTCTTTAGCAAATTCTCTATCATCAGCACCAAATACTTCTTCCATCTTAGTTGATAGTTTATAAGTTACATCGTAACTAGATCTATTTTCTACCCATTCATGAGCAAGACTAGATTCTTCTTCAGTCATTTCAGCTTCATGTAGAGCAAAGATATTTTGAAGTCTATCTCTCATTGTTTCATAAGCAACTCTCATACCTAGACCGAATTCAGCATTGTCTTCGAATAATGAGTTAGCCCAAGCTGGTCCTTTACCTAACTTATTAGTTGTATAAGGAGTTGATGGATATGAACCTGAGTAAATTGATGTACATCCTGTAGCGTTTGCAACAATCATATGATCACCAAATAATTGAGAAACAGCCTTAACGTATGGAGTTTCACCGCAACCTGCACAAGCTCCTGAGAACTCGAAGAATGGTTTAGAGAATTGAACATTCTTTGCAGTATTAGTATTAACAAGTTCACTCTTGTAAGATACATGGTTATAGAAGTATTCAGCTTGTTCAACTTGTCCTAAGTCTTTAGCTTTTTGGATAGGAACCATCTTTAATGCTTTATTAACAACTACATTACCTTCAGCATCTTTTGTACGTTTACCTGGACAAACTGTAGTACATACACCACAACCTGTACAATCAAGTGTAGAAATAGAAATTACAAACTTGTGTTCCTTAACACCATTTGCATCAAGCATCTTCATTTCTGGAGCATTCTTAGCTTCTTCTTCATTTACTAAGAATGGACGAAGTGCAGCATGTGGACATACGAATGCACATTGGTTACATTGAATACAGCTATCAGCATCCCAAATTGGAGTTTGGCTTGCAACACCACGCTTTTCATAAGCAGCAGTACCTAGAGGCATAGAAGCATCAGCTCTATCTTTGAATACAGAAAGTGGTAAATTGTCACCTTCAAGAGCAGCAATAGGGTCAGCAATATTTCTTACGAATGCTGGCTTAGACATATCAACCTTCTTAGTTTCTGGTTGTAAGTTAGCCCATTCTGGTTTAACTTCAACTTCAACAATTCTAGATTCTCCCATGTCAACAGCTTTGATATTCATATCAACAAGTTCTTGACCCTTCTTAGAATATGTCTTGATTGCAAATTCCTTCATATGCTTCTTAGCTTCTTCATAGCTCATGATTTGTTCATTAAGTTTGAAGAATGCAGATTGCATAATTGTGTTAACACCTAAACCTGGACGGAATCCACATTCAAGTGCAGCATGAGTAGCATCGATAATATATAATTTAGCATGCTTCTTAGCTAATTGAATCTTATATGAATTTGGAAGTAATGATTCAATATTTTCCTTACTAGTTACAGTATTAAGTAAGAATGAACCACCTTCACGTAATCCCTTAATCATATCAAACTTATTTAGATATGCATCAAGTGAACATGAAACAAAGTGTGGTTGATTTACTAAATATGTAGAACGGATAGGGTTCTTAGAGAAACGTAGATGTAATCTAGTTGAACCACCTGACTTCTTTGAGTCATAAGCAGCATAGCTTTGAGAATAGAAATCAGTGTAATCACCAATGATCTTAGAAATGTTCTTACAAGCACCTACTGTACCATCACTACCTAAACCGAAGAATAATAATTCTGTAGTAGTCTTATCAGCAGTATCAATATGCTTCTTTACAACAACATTAGTGTGCTTAATGTCATCGTTGATACCAACTGTAAATGGATGAATACTCTTAGCCTTACGAAGATTTTCATAAACAGCATTAATCATATCTGGAGTAGTGTCTTTACTAGATAGACCATATCTACCACCGATAATCTTTGGAGCGTTAGCAACACCATTGTATAGAGATACAACGTCTAAGAATAAAGGTTCACCAGCAGCACCTTGTTCAATAGTTCTATCAAGAACTGCAATTCTTTCTACAGTCTTTGGTAATACCTTGAACCAGTATTTGCTAGAGAATGGACGGTATAGATGAACTTCAACTAAACCAACCTTCTTACCCTTCTTAGTTAAGTAGTCAACAACTTCTCTAGTAGCTTGACATACTGAACCCATAGCAACGATTACATCAGTAGCGTCTTCTGCACCATAGTAAACAAATGGAGCATAATTACGTCCTGTAACCTTGCTGATCTTCTTCATATAGCTTGCAACGATATCAGGAACTACAGCATAGTTTTGAGCTTGTAATTCACGAGTTTGGAAGTAAACGTCATCATTTTGAGCACTTCCTCTTTCCTTTGGATGGTTGAAGTTAAGAGCATCTTCTCTAAACTTTTGAACCTTTTCCATGTTAATAAGTTTCTTATAAACATCATAGTCTAAAAGTTCAACTGTATTAACTTCATGACTTGTTCTGAATCCGTCAAAGAAATGAACAAATGGAACTGATGATTCGATTGCAGCAAGATGTGCAACTCCACCTAAATCAGCAGCTTCTTGAACAGAGTTACTTGCAAGAATTGCAAATCCTGTTTGTCTAACAGCCATAACGTCTTGGTGGTCACCAAAGATTGCAAGTGATTGAGCAGCAAGACTTCTTGCAGCTACATGGATAACACCTGGTAAGTTTTCACCAGCAATTTTATACATGTTAGGAATTTTTAAAAGTAAACCTTGGCTTGCTGTATAAGTTGTAGTTAAAGCACCTGCTTCAAGTGAACCGTGAACAGTACCTGCAGCACCGGCTTCAGATTCCATTTCTACAATCTTAACTGGCATACCAAAAATATTTTTCATACCTTTACTTGCCCATTCATCAACATACTCTGCCATTGGAGATGATGGAGTAATAGGATAAATACCAGCTACTTCAGTGAAAGCATATGATGCATATGCAGCAGCATAGTTTCCATCTATAGCCATTCTTTTAGTTTGTTTTTTTGCCATAAAATCAAATCCTCCTGATTTTCTTAACATATATATTATAACTTTTATAACAAACGTTTTCAACATTTTAAGAACACATTTAATTATTTAAAACTAAAGACTTAATATTAATATTTTGATTATTTATCATTAAATATATGTAATTTAATCTTAAATTTTTGTACTTTTAGATTATTCTTTACCAATTTTGACAAATACAGCTAATAATTAATCTTATTTAAAATAAAATCAATCAATTTGTGCTATAATCGATTATGCGTTATAATCATTTAAAAAGGAGATTAAAAATGAAATTATTAGATAGATTTTTAAAATATGTTCAAATAGACACTATGTCTGATGACACTAAAGAAACTACTCCATCTACAGCTAAACAATGGGATTTAGCTAGAGTATTAGAGAATGAGTTAAAAGAATTAGGTCTTGAAAATGTTTTTGTAAATGAATATTGTACAGTATATGGAACACTAAAGGCTAATGCTAAAGGATATGACACAATTGGTTTCTTAGCTCATATGGATACTATTCCTGAAGTATCAGGTACTAATGTAAAGCCTAATGTTGTTGTATTTGATGGAAAGCCAGTAAAACTAGGTAATACTTCTCTTACACTTTCAGTTGAAGAATTCCCATGGATGAGTGAACAAATAGGTCATACTCTAGTTACAACAGATGGCACTACTGTTCTAGGTTGTGATGATAAGGGGGGAATTGCTGTAATCATGACTATGCTAGATGAATTGATTCAAAGTGGTAAAGAACACGGCGAAATCCATGTAGCATTCACTCCTGACGAGGAAATTGGTACTGGTGTATTAAAGTTTGATACTTCTAAGTTCCCTGTTGACTATGCTTACACAGTTGATGGTGGAAACTACTTAGAGTTCTCATATGAAACATTTAATGCAGCTAGTGCTAAAGTTGAATTCAAAGGATTTGATGTACACCCAGGTGCTTCAAAGAATCAAATGATAAATGCAAGCTTACTTGCAATGGAATTTGTATCACTTCTTCCTATCAATGAACGTCCTGAATATACTGAAAACTATGAAGGATTCAATCACTTAACTAATATTGAAGGTAATGTAGGTAAAGCTTGCCTTCACTATATCATTAGAAACCATTCTAAAGATATTCTTGAACGTCAAAAACAAGATTTTATTAACGCTAAAAACTTCATGAATAATAAATATAAAGATTGTTGTACTT
>CAVAIM010000059.1:0-6358 GCA_963588755.1 bacterium
AAGTTTGATTAATATATTTTCCTTTTTGTAAGAAATCTATTGTATTAGTTTCTAAAACAGAAGAAGGAGATACTTTTTTAATATCTATATTATGTTCAATAGGGCCATCAATAAATTCATTTAATCTATTCATTAATTGCCTTAGTTCATCTTTACTTAAACTAGCATTATCATTTATAAATGTTTTCTTATAATTTTTTCTATAAGTAGAAGGAAGACAATTATATCTCTTCTTAAATGCATTAACAAAAGATCTAGGATCATCATATCCATTATTAAATGATATTGTTTCAATTGATTCATTAGTTTCAATTAAATCAGTTACAGCATTATCAATTCTAACGTCATTGTAGTAATTTAGGAATGTTTTTCCAAAGTTCTTTTCAAAGAAATTAGATAAATAACTTATAGATAAGTTTTCATGTTCTGCAAGTTCTTGTAAAGTAATTCTTTCTGAATAGTTTTCATCAATATATTTTACAATACGAGAAATTCTATCCTCATATTTAGCATTTTTCTTAGTTTCAATATCGTCTCTTCTATAATATAAGACTAAAGAATTTATTATACTAAATAATTCATTGAAAGAAGCATAATGTTTACTATTTAGGGTATCAATAAAAGTTTTTGCAAGATTACTTTTAATTTTCTTAACTTCTAAATCATTATTATCAAAGGTATTTTCAAAAGTAATTATATCTTCTAGTAAGAATTTTTGTTTTGAAAGATGGAAGACTAAAGCCTTCGCATCCTCTCAATTATAAAATTCATGAGATTCATTATTATTAATTAAGAATAAATCATCTTTTTTAATACTGTACTCTTTATTTATAACATTTGCAGTAGCACTACCACTTAACATTAATATAATTTCAATATCATTATGATAGTGTCTTCTTGAATTCACTAAGTTTACCATATGACATTCATAAGGTAAGTTGTTTTCATATTTGATTTGCACAAATTTATGTATATTCATTATTTTCACCTGTATCTTTTCATACCATAATTATAGCAATTTTTTGAGTTTGTTCAAGCATATACAATATTAAAATAGTAAAAAAATGAGTATTTCGTGATTAAGCCTAAAAAACTCATATAATTAAAAAATAAAAAGAAAAAGAAATTGACTTAAATTGGTTTATAATCCGAATTGTCTATGAAAACGATTTCAAATAAAATATAGATGTAAAAACAAGGAGAAGAAAGGAGTCATATTATGAATGAAGAAAATATAATTTTTGAAGCTCATCATATGCACAAAGAGTTTGGTCCTACAATAGCGCTAAAAGATGTAGATTTTATCTTGCATCGTGGAGAGATTAGAGGATTGATCGGTGAAAATGGTAGTGGTAAGTCAACAATTATGTCGATTGCATCAGGTATGCAAAAAGCTACAAGTGGTGAAATGACTTATAAAGGTAAACCTTGGTCACCTAATACAATGCTTGAAGCTCAAGATGCTGGAATTGCGATGATCTTACAGGAATCAAATACTATTCCAGGTGTAACGGTTGCGGAAAACTTATTTGCAGGACGTGAAAAAGAATTTTCTCGTTTTGGCTTTATAAATATGAAAAAGATGTATAAGGCAGCGGATGATATTTTAGATAAATTTAAAATTACTGGTTTTAAAGGTTCTACAAGAATTGATTCACTAGGTTTTGAAACAAGAAAACTTGTAGAAATCATTAGAGCTTGTGAACGTAATCCTGAAATATTAGTAGTAGATGAAACAACTACTGCATTATCATTTGATGGACGTGAAATCTTATACAATATCATGAGTCAAATGGTAGTTAATCAAAAATCTGTTGTATTCATTTCTCATGATTTAGATGAAATCATGGAAAAGTGTACTCATCTAACAGTACTTAGAGACGGAGAAATTATTGATACACTTGAAAAGGATGAATTCGATGCGAAAAAGATTTCTACTTTAATGGTAGGTCGTGATATAGGAGACGCTTATTACAGAGAAGACTTTATTCCATCACATCTAGAAGAAATTGGATTAGAATTCAAAAATGTAAATTACAGAACAATTAAGAATTTCAATTTAACCGTACATAAAGGTGAAATTGTTGGTATCGGTGGTTTATCTGATTGTGGAATGCACTTGATTGGTCAATTAGCCTTTGGTGTTAGAAAGCCTGAAGAAGGAGAAATCTTAGGTAACGGTGTTAAGATTAAGAATCCTAACCAAGCTATTAAGAATAAGATAGGTTATATTTCTAAAAATAGAGATACTGAAGCTTTAATACTTGATGCACCTATTAGAGAAAATATTTTACTTCCATCCCTAGATCAAATTTCAAAGTTTACATTTATAAATCCTAAAACTGAAAATGAAATAGTTGATAAACAAATGAAAGATTTATCAATTAAGGCCTATAACAGAAAAACTTATGTTTATAAATTATCTGGTGGTAATAAGCAAAAAGTTTCATTTGCAAAATGGACTGCCTGCGGTTCAAATGTAATCATAATGGATTGTCCTACTCGTGGAGTTGACGTAAGTGTTAAACAAGCAATGTATGCGATTATTAATAAGATGAAACAAGAAGGAAAGGCTATTTTGTTAATTAGTGAGGAATTATCTGAACTAATCGGTATGTCAGATAGAATAGTAATCATGGCTGATAAGAATAAAGAAGCTAAGATTGTTAAAGAGTTTGAGCGTAGTAAAGATCTTAAACAAACTGACATAATTAATTATATGTTGTAGGAGGTTAAAAATGGAATTAGATATTAAAGAAAATAAGAAGAAAAAATTTAACCTTAAAGATTTTTATAAGATTCATAAGTTTGAAATATTTGCATATGCAGGTTTCCTACTATGCCTAATAATATTTAGTATATTACCACCTATTATTACAGGTGTATCGATTTGGAATAAAGGTCCATTTACAAACTTTGTAAAGAAGGTAACACCACTACTTATTGTAGGTATAGGTGCAACATTCATCTACTCAATGGGTGCAATTGATATATCAGTTGGTTATCAAGCAGCTGTTTACGGAGCTATTGCAGTAATAATTGCAAATACAACTGGAAGCTACATATTAGGTTTTGGAGTAATCATTATAATTGGTATCTTATGTGCAGCATTCAATGCAGTAATAGGAGCTTATGTTAAATTACCAGCAGTTATGTCTTCGGTAATTCTGATGCAATTCTTTAGTGGTATATCAACACTTATTCAAGATAAATATGGTTCAACAACAATTGGACTTCAAAATGAAGCTATTAAAAATGCAATTTCATTTGGAAAGAATCAAAACACTATCTTAATTTGTATAGCAATATTAATTTTAATTGCCACATACATTTTATGTTTCACTCGTCTAGGAAAAAGAGCTCGTGCAATCGGTGCAAATAAGGTAGCAGCTAATCAAGCTGGTGCTAAATTACTTGTAACAAGAATGTGTGCATATGCCGTATTCTCAGTATTCCTATGCATTTCAGCATTCTTCCTAACAGCTCGTTTAGGTGCAATGCCAATGGCTGCAACAGAGAATTTCCAAATGGATATCATGATTATGCTACTTATGGGTGGTGTACCTTTAAAAGGTGGTATGAAGGTAAGATTATCAGGTTCAGTAGTAGGATGTCTTACTTACAATTTAATTAGTACTGGTATGACTTATTGTAATGTATCTCAAAGTTACATAATGATTACTCAAGCAATAATATTCTTAATTATTGTTGCATTAACATGTAAATCTTATGAGGATTATCTACCTCGTTAGATATAAAAAGAAAAGGAGAAAAAAGATATGAAATTAAAAAAAGTTTTTGGTGCAGCAGCACTACTAGGAGTTGCAGGAATTACTCTTGCATCATGTGGAAAGGAAGAAGCTAAGACAGTAAAGATCTTCTTAGGTCTTCAACAAGATAATGACCCAAATGCTAAATCAGTATTTAACATTTTAGATTCATTAAAGGACGAATTAAACTTTGAATATGATTACAAGGTTTTAAATGCTAGAGACTCAGTTGCAAACTTAAATGAATACAACTCAAGATTAGATTTAGGTTATAACGCTATCATTTCTATGGCTGACCTTGATAAGGAACAAGCAGAAGAATTAATTACAAACTGTGAATCTTATGGTGCATATTTTGTAGGTTATAACTCAGATATGCCAAACGCAATGAAGAGTGATAAGGTTAAGAATAGTCCTAATTTCTTAGGCTCTTGTTCAGATGGTGAACTTGACTGGAGCTTAAGAGCTGAAGCAATCTTTGATGCACTTTCATCTTCAACAGATAGAAACATCGTACTTGCATCATTTGCCGCAAGCTATTTCCCTAGTGTAACAACAGCTCTAACTAAGTTTAAATCATTAGTTAGTGAATGGAATGTAGAACACCCTAGCGATCAATTTACTTATAGTACTTGGAACGATGGAACAGATACATGGACTTGTAAGTTCTCAGCTTTAGCTGATGCTGAAAAGACAGGATTAAAGGAAAAAGGAGTAGATGCAATTGTAGGTATGAACTCTATTGCAAAATATGTAATGCCTAACCTTGATTCATCAATTCATGTATATAACCCAGGATATGACACAACATATGACAACCAATTTGGTGAAGATAAGCAACTTCGTTGCCAAGGTGTAACACCAGCTGACCATATTTTAATTCCACTTGTTAGAGCTATTAAAGCTGCAAATGGTGCTGATCCAATAGCTGTAGAAAATAAGATTTTAGTTGGTAATTATATCTATATTACTAAGGAAAGCGAATTAAAAGGATTATCAAATGTATTAATTAATATGAATCCTAACTATTCATTTGATGCAGCATTATTCACAAAAGAACAAGCTAAAGATTTATTAAGTCAACCTGATTCAAAGTTAATTGAATTAAATAACTCTTGGACAACAGATTACGTTTTAGGTTTAATTAAATAACAAGACCTAATCTTTAAATAATAATCATAAGGAGGTAGAAGATTTTGAACAAAAAAATTGTATATCAAAAATTATTGGCTATATTCTTTATGCCAGTAGTAATCTATTTATTAATGTTAATGATAACAGTTGGCAATGGAAATTCATATAATATTTTCGATTCTAATACAAGCATGATTATATTAAAGAAAACCTCTTATATGACTATTATTGCCTTAGGTATAGGTTTTCAATTAGGATATGGTAGATTCGATTTCTCAGGTGGTGCAATCACAGTACTATCAGGAATGATAGCTACAAGACTTTGCATTACATTCGGATTAGGATGGCCGGTCTTACTTATAATTTCTATATTATCAGGAGTGTTATTTTCTTTCTTACATTCTTTAATATATATCAGATTTAGAGTACCTATTTCAGTAATATCACTTGGTACATCTTTCTTACTTGAATCACTTTCAGGTTTAATTATTGATAAAACATACAACTTATCAGTAATGAGCGAATATGCAAAGATATATGACACATTACTAGTATTAATACCATTAATCTTATCTTGTGCATTATGTTTTGTATTTCAAAAGTTTACAGTTTGGGGACGTCAAGCAAACCTTCTAGCTAAAAGACAAAGTGCTGCAGTAAATATTGGTATTAATGAAAAGAAGAATACTATTATTTGTTACTTAGTTACAGGTATTATGTTTGGTAGTGCTGGTGCTTTATATGCAGTATCTAACTTCTTAGACCCTATTACAGCGCCTCTATCTACAGCTGGAACACTATTTGCAAACATTATCCCATCTCTAGTTGGTTTATTCTTAGCTAGATTCATTGATGGAACACTTGGTACATTTATTGGTGCCTTAAGTATTCAATTACTTTACACAGGTCTTGATTCAAATGGTATCAGTGGTGGTGTAAAGACTATCTGTTATGCAATCTTCCTTGCAATATTCATCTTCATTTCAGGTTTCTGGGATCAAATGGTATTTGCAATCAAAGATTTTATTAGAAAGAGAAAACTTAAAAAAACTAAAGTAGCTGAAGGCGAAGAATTAATAGAATAAGTTATTAAGGGGCAAGTCCCCTTAATATCTTCTTTGTGTAAGTTAGCTTATAGCTTATAGAAAGAAGATTAATCTTATTTTAGAAAGGAGAGTATTATTTTTATAAATAATACAACATTATAAATGATAGATTTAAAAGCTAAACCATTTTATTTAAATGATGAACAAATTAAGTGGGTTGATGATACATTTAATTCACTTACATTAGATGAAAAAATAGGACAATTATTTGTTGTACTTAAAGCTAATCCTGGAGTAGATCAAAACCAATTAAAGAATATTGTAGATACTACTCATTTAGGTGGATTCCGCTGGCAAAATCAAGATGCAGAAGGAGCTTATTTACAAAATACAACAATGCAAAAATTG
>CAVAIM010000060.1:0-5361 GCA_963588755.1 bacterium
TCTCTATATCTAATCTATTATTCTATAACTGATGGAATCTATAATTTAGAAGAAAAGTTATTATGGGATAAGACAAATTGTGATTATAAGACAATTGATCAAATAAGTATTGATGGTATTACATTATCTTATAGATATTTAACAGATTCATTCTACTTTATGATTAAAGCAGAAGATCCTGTTGTACATACAATATTTTCTCGTACTATATCTGATTACTCTTACACACCATTCTATGCTGTCATTGAATTGTGTTCTAAATTAAGTAGTCTTGATTTTAAGAATAATGATAATACAAGTGTTAATCTAGAAGAGTTAAATGGTTATACAAATCAAGAATTTAGTATTGATAAGTCTAATTTAGATTCAGATATTACATCTATTAAATATGCACTAAATACTACAAACAATTTTGATGATGTTACTCTAAATGATTTAGATTTAACACAAGACTTTAGATCATTTGGTGAAAATGATGGTTATGTTAAATTTGTTGCGACAAACAAATATGGTATGGTTACAACTTATATTATTAGAGTATTTAGACAATTACTTGTAGAAGTAGATGTTACTTATAGTGACTTAGAAACTATATCATATACTTATGAAGCAAATTTAGATTATTATTCAAATAATTCAATTACTATTCGTTCATTTGAGCCATCTAGTACATATACTATATTAAAGAATGGTGTAAGTTTTGATGTGACTACTACTAAGACACAAGATTATGTAGAACTTACATTAAATGAAGCTGGTAGATATTTAATTACAATTGTTGATAATTCTAATAACCAAAGAGTAGTTAATGCGTATATATCTAATGATGAATTTAACCTAACAGATGATATCTTTAAAGGATTAAATCAAGATGCATTAAGACGTGATGATTTATATACTAATACACTTGTTACAATTGACTCTAGCCTTATTAGTACTTATTCAATTTATCGTATTGAAATAAGTTATAATAATGAATCTTATAAAGTATATTATGATAATATCTCTCAAGATAGAATTACTAATATTTCACTTAACAATATAATAGGTTCATTAGGTGATGGTGTATATAAGATTAAGTTTAGAAATATATATGGTTCATATTGTATAAAAGAAATTCACTATTCAAGTACTTCAAGTTTAGTTATTGAACGTATGACTAGAAGTGAATTTGATTATGTAACAATTGACATGACAACTGTTGATGAAGGTATTTATACTAATAATTTAGTTCGTTTTACAAGCACTGCATCACTATATGAGTTTAAGATTGATGGAACTAAGGTAGATTGTCCTTACTCTATGTCTTTCCCTAAGGGAAGTTCAACTGGTTCTTATACATATCTAGTAACTTATATTGATGAGTACGGATTTAATTATAGTTTTACTCTTTATTTAATAAGACAAACTGTTAACTATACATTCTCAAGTGAACCAACTGTTATTGATGGTATTAGTACAATCAATAAGGATTTCTATATTGCGTTCGATAGTGATTCATATATTGGTGAATATACTATTGGTGATGGTTATATTTATTCATATACTGATAAAGAATTATTAACTCGTGATGCAACTTACTCATTTACTATTACTGATAAAGCAGGAAATATCTCAACATTTACTATTAAGAAGGATACTATTGTTGAATTTAGTGCAGTAGAATCTCTAACTAATAGAACTGTAATAAATGGTGATATTTCTAATAATGGTAAT
Source organism: bacterium (assembly GCA_963588755.1). Lineage (GTDB taxonomy): Bacteria > Bacillota_I > Bacilli_A > Acholeplasmatales > Anaeroplasmataceae > JAEELC01. Next base: position 1,717 of record CAVAIM010000060.1, read on the forward strand.
GTTGTAATTAGTGGAAGTAACTCTGAATATGTAAAAGTTGTGAAAGCGTACCTTAATTCAGTTGAAAGGGATGTTTCATCAAGTTATAATGATAATGGAAAGTGGGAACTATTAATTGAAGATAATGTAGGTAACCAAACTTACTTCACTTTCTACATTTATACTCATACGATATCAAAACTTGCATATCAAACTCCATATAATTATAAGTTTAAGAATATCTTATTTACTGATTTATCTGGTAATTCACAAAATTATATGGATAAGGTTGTAGATAACACTACATTTGATTCTATTACATTTGATGAAAATGGAGAATATTATGTAGAAATGATATCTAGCGCTACAAATCTAATTGTTACATTTGAATTAAGTATTTCTAATATAGCTCCTAATGTACAATTAGTTAATGTTGAAAATAACGGTACAACGTTTAAGAATGTCACATTAACTGGTTATAAGGTTGGAGATGTTATTAGAATTTATAAAGACGGTAAGTTATCTAATACTATTACTGTAGTTTCAGCTAATCAAGCAAGCCCTGAAATTAGTGAGAAGGGTGATTATACTATTGAAATTACAAATGAAGAAGGTAATGTTACTACACTACATTTTAGAAGACAATATACTGCAAATGCAGCAAGCTCAACTGTAATCGTTGTTGTACTTTCAGTTATTGCGATTGTATTATTTATAGGTCTATTCTCTAGAAAAAGAGAAAAGATAGATTAAGATAGTGAGGGAGGAATTTAAAAAATGTTAAACACTATATTAGCTACAACAATCAGTCAATCTGATTTAGAAAGAGTCGTTGAACCAATTTTATCATTCTGTAAGGTATTAATTCCTGTTATGCTTACAGTTGTTGGTACACTTGGTGCAATTTGGGTAATCTTACTATGCGTTAAGTTCTCAAGAGCAGATGATCCACAAGAACATGAAAAGGCAAAGAAAGCATTAAAGAACGCTATCGTTGGTTTTGTACTTATCTTTATTCTATTAATCATGTTAAATGTTGGTGTTGAAGTATTCACTAACTGGTGGAAATCTTATCAAACTGCTTAAGGATAATTTAAATGTTTAAGAGATTTATAAGAGTAAGTTTAAGTTTTATATTAGGTTTATTCTTATTTAGTTTATGTTCATGTTTTGACCTTGGTAATTATAACCAAGGTTATACTGAACATGATGGGACTAAGCAATGGTCAACTGATTACTATGACTATTTTCAAAATGTAATTATTTACAAAAATTATGAAGCTACTACATATGAAATGAGTGATTTCTTTAATGAAAAAACTTATTCTGATTCACCAATTTCATCTAATTGCGTTCTTGAGTTTGACTCAATTGAAGCAATAGTAATTCCAGTTAAGAAGGACTTAACAGTTGGTGAGTTTACGATGTTCTTTCAAAGTGATAAAGCTGGAGTTGTAGAAACTAACTTCTATGTTTCAAATGATGATTTATATGTTTCATCTGATGAAACTACAACTAGTGATAAGAAGCAATATGTAGTAAGTGGAGTACCTAGCACTTTTAATATGACTTTAGGAGAGAGGTTTGCATCTCAAAGTATAAAATTCTCATCTTCAAGTCAAAAGAAAGTGAGTGCTGGTATGTATTTTATATTCCTATTTTCTAATAATATTTTAGAAGATAGTGAGAGTGTTAATTTTAGATTTACTAATATTTTAATTAGTAATGTATCTTAAAAAGGAGTGATATAATATGTTCGATTGGTTTTGGGACTTTCTATATTCTATATCAAAGAATATTTATCGAATTATAGATGGACTTATGCAAGTCGCAAATATGATGTGCGGTATAGATCCTATAACTATTAATTCTGAAGAAACAGATTTAATTTCATATTTATTCAATTCATCTAATATTCAGTTTGCGTTTAGAGCTTGTGCAATTATCGGTTTCATATTACTTATCATGTTGTCGATAATCGCAATTATAAGAACTGCAGTAAAAGAGAAAGTTGAAGAAACTCCTGGTCAAATTTGTGTAAAAGCATTTAAAGCACTTATAACTTTTATGTTTGTGCCATTTTTGATGATTGTAATTGTTAATTTACTTAATGTATTTATGATTGCTTTATACAAAGCTACACTTGCAGGAAATACCACTTTAGGAGATTTTATGTTTACATCATTTGCACAAGATAGTGATTATCAAGCAGCAAATTCACTTGTATCTCAATTTCCTAATCAACAAATATGGCTTAATACTGATACTGTAAAAGGTTATATAGATATAACTGAATACAATTATTTCTTTTCATGGCTTGCAGGAATCGCAATTTTAATTAATATTGCGTGGAGCTTACTACTATTTGTAGACAGAGCTATTTCAATAGTAATCCTTTATATCTTATCTCCTTTATCTATTGCGTCTAGCGTTATTGATGGTGGTGCTAGATTTAAGATGTGGAGAGACCAAACTTTAACTAAGTTTGCGGTAGGATATGGAACTATTATTGGTTTAAATGTATACTTGCTTGTTGTGAATGCGATTATCGGTGTAACATTCTTTGAAAATCAATGGTTAAATATGTTAGTTAAGATCTTATTTATCGTAGGTGGAGCACTATCTATGAAGAGAGCAATGGCTTTAGTTGGTAACCTTGTAACTCAAGGTGGTGGTTCTCAAGAATTAAGAGAGCAAGCTATGGGTCGTGGAGGCTTAATGAAGTCTTTAACTGGATTTGGTAGTGGAGCTTTAAATACTGGTTTCGGTGTTGCGAAAGCTTTAATGCATCCTGCATCAACTGCAAAGAATGTTGGTAGTGCGGTTGCAAATAAGTTTGGTTTTGGTAATAGTGGACCTAGTGCAGAAGCTAAACAACTTGAAGCACAAAATAAGACTAATGAATTATTATCTAGCTTATTAAATGGTAATCAAAATAATAATCAAGCTATTGGTGGAAATAATAACGCAGTTAGAAACGCTATTCAAAATGGTGGTTCAGGTAACGCAGTTAATGTAAACAATAATCAAGTTCCTGATAATAACTTGAACAATAAAGCTTCAGAGATTATTCAAAACTCTGGAAAATCAACTGATGAAAAAATAAATACATCAAATCAAAATAAAAAGTAAGGGAGATAGAAAATGAGAATTATACCAAAAACTGCCAAAGTTAAAATTGAATTCTTTAGAAATATCTCTATTGTAGATGTTTTAATTGCCATCTTCTCCCTACTTTTAATTGTATTATTATTCTTAACTAATATTGGTATTGCAAAATACTTCATAATGATTGTTATATTTGCACTAACTGTAGGACTATATCTACCATTTGATGGTCAAAGATTCTATATGGTTTTTGCAAATTATGCAAAATACTTATTTACTATTAAGAAATATAATTTACAAATTAAAGATGCATCAAGTAATGTATTAAATATCATCCCTTATAGAGATATTAAAGATGGTTTCATTGTTTATGAATCATACTTTGCAGGAGTACTTGAAATTGATCCTCGTGAGTTTAGACTTTTATCAGGTTATAAACAAGATGAGATTATTGAACAACAATTTGGTAAGATTATTAGATCAATATCAGGTAAGACTAAAGCTTCAATTGTTAAGATTGATAGACAATTATCTTTAAAGAAATATATTGAACTTGAA
>CAVAIM010000060.1:5371-6290 GCA_963588755.1 bacterium
AAGCTCATGAAATGAATGAGAAAGAATTATTTGAACGTAGTAAAATAATTAAAGATAGAATTGATATTTATAAAAACCTAGAAGAAACTCAAGTTATTAAAAAGCCTTTCTATTACCTTGTTGTATATGATGAGTCTAAGAGTGCAATTACTGAAATATTAAAAGATGCGGTTAGCACATTTAGTGATGCAGGAATGACTTCCCACATCTTATCTAATAAAGAATGTGCTGTATTCTTAAAACACAATTATTCAGAAGATTTTAATGAAGACGATGTTGAATTATTATCAGATGAAGAATTGCTAAACTGGGTTATTCCACATGACGTAACATTTACTACTAATAATGCTTATGTTGACGGAGTAAAAACATATAATTTTACAGTTAAAGGATATCCTCTATATGTATTAAACGCATGGGGATATAAGATGTTTAATTTACCTCATACAAAGGTAGTAATGAATATTGAACCATATGAGAAGAATAAAGCTGTAAGAATGATTGATAGATCTATTCAAGAACTGGTTTCTCAAAGTGAACAATCATATAGAGCTTCATCTATTATTTCAAAACAAACTCATATCGACACATTAGTTGATTTAATGCGTAGACTACAAAATGATAATGAAACTTTATTTAAAGTTACTATTCATATTTGTTTATATGATCAAAAGAATGTTAATGGTAAAGTTTTAAAGAAGAATTTAAAGAGTACCTTAGCTGAAGATGGATTTGAACTTGTTGAAAACTATGCAAGACAAAATAAAGCATTTACTGCTCTAAATTTATCTAAGTATGACGCATTTGATGAATATGCACGTTCAATACACTCAACAAGTGTAGCCCCTGTATTCCCATTTGTATTATTAACAATAATGGATAAAGAAGGAGATATTATTGGCGTTAACAAAGGATATCC
>CAVAIM010000061.1:0-6289 GCA_963588755.1 bacterium
TCTGCGATATCATCAGTAATTTCATCTTTAGTTAGAGTTAATTCACCAATGATTAAATAGTTCTTAGCTTCATCAAAGCTATTTTCAAAGTCAGTCTTACTACCATCTTCTTTTCTTAAGAAGTTAGTGAATCCAAAACTTAACTTTCTATCTATTTCAATAGTTTCATCTCCACTAGACTCTGAATCATCATCAGGATTAGTTACCTTAACTTTCCAGTCAGAATCTTTAGTAAGTAAATCTAGTGTAATAGTGTTATCAGTACCTACATATGTGTTTTGTCCGATCGCGTTAACACTTGAGATATTAGTGCTTGTTAAACCTGCAAATAAACCAATGTTTGATATAGTAGCTGTATATGATGTATATCCGATAGAAACGTTGGCTACACTGTTTTGAATAGTACCACTATTGATACTTCCTGCAAATCCACCAATATTTACCGCAAGAAATTGATTACGTTCAGTATTTGATGTACTGATTGAATAAACACAAGTTAGATTACCTTCTGAATATGAATTAACAATAGTACCATTGTTAGATCCAACAAATCCACCTGCATTATAGCTTAATACTTCAGTACTTGTTGAAGTACTAGTTAAATCTACTGTGAAGTCACCTTTTGCATAAGATGATGTAATAGTACCTGTATTATTACCTACTAGACCACCAAAGTTAACTCTAGACTTAAGTGATACACTTACATTACCTTCAAAACTTGAATTAGAGATAACACCATTAATATCATTTTCTCCAATTAATCCAGCTGCATGTTGTACTGCAGTAGCACTTGTTGTAGATAATGTATATTTAACTGTAGCGTTAGTAACAGAACAATTAATGATTCTTCCATCATTATATCCTGCAAGAACACCAAAGCTAGCTGTTCCTGAACGAGATACTTCAATTGAAGGACTTTCAATAATTAAATCCTTAATTGTAGCACCTTCACCTAAATAACCAAATAAACCTTCATATTGAGCACCAGCTGTTTGTTTGAATCCAATAATCTTGTGATTATTACCAGCTAGAGTACCTGTAAATGATGTACTTGAATTGAATAATGCTGATTGAGCACTTGAACTTAGATCAATATCAGCTTCAAGTGAGTAATAAGCATCTGTATCATTTACGATATTTAAGAATTCTTCTTTAGTAGTAATCTTAATAGGATTATCTTCAGTAGTACCTTGAGTTGTTGTAGTTACGTCTTGTTCTGCAAGATATTCTACATTAGAACCAACTGTTACATATAATTTAATTCTATATGTAGTATCCATCTTTAAACTCTTAATAGTTTGAGTTTCGCTTGCATAATCTCCGTTTTCATCAGTTGTAGGAATGTTACTGAATGAAACATAACTTGTAGAACCTAGCTCTCCATCTTCATCTACAGTTTGATAGCTTGCGCGAACTGAACCTGAGTTTACTTTATTGTTTGGATCATTTACTACAGCTTTAACAGTTATTGTTGTAGCTGTTGTTGTAAGTGTCATTGAACCAGTTACACCTGATGCACTCTTACAAGAAGCTAAAACAATAAGGAATAAGCCGAAAATAGTTAAAAATAATGTATTATATAATTTTTTCATGATTTATACCTCATACAATATCTCAATTATACATTAAAACTCAAAACTTAACAACAAGCACGCATGCAAATTAGACTATAATTGTCTACTTTTATGGACTAAAGAGGAGATTTTGCACAAAGTTTATATATAAATATATAAAACATTGATTTGTATAAATTGACATTAGAAAAAGTTAAACTTATAATAACTAGAGATTGAAAAGGAGTAAAATTATGAAACTTGGACTTGATATAGGATCTACTACAATTAAATATGTTGTATTAGATGATAATTTAAATATTATACATAAAGATTATAAGAGACATTATTCTCATATAAGAGAAAATATACTTATTATTTTAAAAGAATTAAAAGACTTACATATTATTGGAGATAAAATAGAGTTTGCAATCTCTGGTTCTGCAGGTATGGGTTTAGCCAATGCGAGTGGTATTACATTCGTTCAAGAGGTATACGCAACAAGAAAAGCTGCAAAACGCCTAACTCCAGAAGCTGATGTAATTATAGAGCTTGGTGGTGAGGATGCAAAAATATTATTCTTAAGTGATGGTATGGATGTAAGAATGAATGGTACTTGTGCTGGTGGTACTGGTGCATTCATTGACCAAATGGCTCAATTACTTTCTGTTGATGTAGCTTCTATGAATGATTTAGCTAGTCGTAGTGAGAAAATATATTCTATAGCTAGCCGTTGTGGTGTATTCGCAAAAACTGATGTTCAACCTCTTTTAAATCAAGGTGCATCAAAGTCTGACATTGCCGCTTCTATCTATAAAGCTGTAGTAAATCAAACTATAGGTGGACTTGCACAAGGTAGAGATATTAAAGGAAACATTGTTTATTTAGGTGGTCCTTTAACATTCATGCCAGAACTTAGAAAATCATTTGATGAATCTCTAGGCCTAATTGGAACATGCCCAGAAAACTCGCTATACTTTGTTTCAATCGGTTCAGCTTATTCAGCTGAAAAAGAATATGAAACAGACAAGCTTATAGATACATTTGAAAATATCAAATCAAATGAATCATATGGTTACTTTGCACCTCTATTTAAGGATGAGGAAGAATTAAGAGTATTTAGAGAACGTCACGCGAAAGCTAAAGTAGATACTATTCCTCTAACTAAAGACTATACAGGTAAGGTATACTTAGGTATTGATTCAGGTTCTACTACTTTAAAGATGGTATTAATCGATGAAGATAATAATATTCGTTGGCAAAAATATCAATTTAACGAAGGTAATCCTGCACAAATCATTAAGAATAATCTAGAAGAGTTATATACTCAATTCCCTTCTATTAATATTGCGGGAAGTGCTTCTACCGGCTATGGTGAGGATTTAGCTAAGGCTGCATTCAATCTAGATGATGGTCTAGTTGAGACTATGGCTCACTTCAAGGCCGCAAAATACTTCATGCCTAATGTAGACTTTATCATTGATATCGGTGGTCAAGACATTAAGTGTTTTAAGATTGAAAATGGTGCAATTTCAAACATCTTCTTAAATGAAGCATGTTCAAGTGGATGTGGATCATTCTTACAAACATTCGCAAACGCCCTAGGTTTCAAGATTGAGGAGTTCGCAAAGATTGGTCTACTTGCGCCTAAGCCTGTAGATTTAGGTTCTAGATGTACTGTATTCATGAACTCTCAAGTTAAACAAGCTCAAAAAGATGGTGCTACTATCGATAACATTTCAGCTGGTCTTTCTATATCAGTTGTAAAGAATGCCCTTTACAAGGTTATTCGTGCTACTAATGTAGAATCGCTAGGTAAGAATATCGTTGTACAAGGTGGTACATTCAATAATGAAGCTGTTCTTAGAGCATTTGAACGTGAATTAGGTTTAAATGTAATATGTCCTAATATCTCAGGTCTAATGGGAGCTTATGGTGCTGCATTATCAGCTAAAGATAAAAAACTTGAGAAGTCTTCTATTATAACAGCCGATGAACTAAAGAACTTCAAACATGAAGTTAAATATGCAAAATGTGGTCTATGTAAGAATCAATGTGCTTTAACTATAAACTCATTTGGTTCTAAGAATAAATATATCTCAGGTAATAGATGTGAACGTCCTTTAGCTAAGAGTAATATTGTATCTGATAAAGATTTAAATATTTATGAATATGTTAGAACTAAACTATCAAGCTATAAGCCAGTTCCTGGTACTCGTGGTAAGATAGGTATTCCTCTAGTACTTAATATGTATGAACTTCTTCCATTCTGGCATACATTCTTTACCTCACTTGGATTTGAAGTTGTTCAATCAGGATTCTCAAATAAAAAAATATTTGTAAAAGGACAACACACAATCCCATCAGATACAGAATGTTACCCAGCTAAATTAGTACATGGTCACATTGAAAAGCTATTAGATGATGGTATCAAAACTATCTTCTATCCTTGTATGACTTATAACATTAATGAATACAAGGGTGACAATCACTATAACTGTCCGATTGTAGCTTACTATCCTGAAAACATTGTAAACAATGTATCAAGAATTGAAAATATCAACTTTATCTCTGACTTTATATCTATTAATAACCCTATTCTTCTAACTAAGAAGTTATATGAAATACTTAATAGATATTATAAAGTATCTAAGAAAGAGATTAAGGAAGCAGTAGATAAAGCATTTGCTGAATACAAATCATACTTAGATGATATTAGAGAACGTGGCAAACAAATAATCCACGAATGCCGTATGAAGGGTAAAGAAATCATTGTATTGTGTGGTAGACCATACCATGTAGACCCTGAAGTTAACCATGGTATTGATGAATTAATTAATGGCTTTGGTGTAGGTGTTGTAAATGAGGAATCTATTTCTTATTTAACTGATAAGTTTACAACTAATGTATTAAATCAATGGACATATCATGCGCGTCTATACAGTGCTGCAAGATATGTTATAACTCAAAGTGATATGAACTTAGTTCAACTTGTATCATTCGGTTGTGGACTAGATGCGATTACAACAGATGAATGTAAGGATATCATCGAACATGGTGGTAAGATTTATACTCAAATTAAGATTGATGAGATAACAAACCTAGGAGCTGTAAAGATTAGACTTAGATCTTTATTTGAAGCTCTAAGACTTAAAAAACAAGAAGAAAGTGAGAGTAAGAAAAATGACTAATGATAATTTTGAAGCAACATATGAAATAAAGTCTCCTACTTTCACTAAAGAGATGGTTAAAACACATACTATCTTAATTCCTACTATGTTACCTATGCATTTTAGATTTTTTGAAAAAGCTTTAATCGCATCAGGTTATAAAGTAAGATTACTTACTAATACAAGTGATCATATTAAACAAGTAGGTTTAAGATATGTACATAATGATACTTGTTATCCTGCTCTTCTAGTAATTGGTCAATTCATTGACGAATTAGATAAAATGAGTGACGCAGAGCGTCATACAACAGCTCTTCTTATCACTCAAACAGGTGGAGGATGTAGAGCTAGTAACTATATCCATCTATTACGTAAAGCTTTAGTTAAAGCTCATTATGAATATATCCCTGTAATATCACTAAACGCATCAGGTCTTGATAAAAAGTCAGGATTTGAACTTAATTACACTACAATCATGAGAATTGCAGCCGCAATGACTTATGGAGATATGTTAATGTATATGAGAAACAAAGTTATTGCATATGAGGTTCACAAAGGTGATTGTGATAAGTTATGTGATAAATGGGTTGAAAAAATTGGTAATGACTTCTTAAATAAGAAAGGTACTAATTTCAAAGCCTTAAAGAAAAACATTAATGATATTGCAAAAGACTTTGATAACGTAGAGATTGATAATGTAATTAGACCTAAGGTAGGTATTGTAGGTGAAATATACATTAAGTATTCATCACTTGGTAACAATCATCTTGAAGACTTCTTACTAAAAGAAGGGGCTGAGATTAATGTACCTGGTTTATATGGTTTCATCTTCTACTGCTTATGGAACTCTATCTATGATAGAAGATACTATCATACAAGCTGGATTAAAACTCAAGTTACTAAGTTCTTAATTAAGTATCTAGAACGTAGAGAAAACTTAATGATCAAAGCTATTTCTAAAACAAAGTATACTCCTATGAATTCATTTGATAAGACACGTACATATTCTCATGGTGTATTATCCCATGGAACTAAGATGGGTGAAGGATGGCTTCTTACAGCTGAAATGGTAGAACTAGTTGAAACAGGTTATAAGAATATAGTTTGTGCACAACCATTCGGATGTCTTCCAAACCATATTTGTGGTAAGGGTGTAATGAAAAAGATTAAATCTAAATACCCTGAAGCAAACATTGTAGCGATTGACTATGACCCTTCTGCAACAGCTGTTAACCAAGAAAATAGAATAAAATTAATGTTAGCTATGTCTAGAGAAACTCTAGATAAAACAATTAAACATTAAATACTTAATAGACTGTAGATTTATTTCTACAGTTTTTTTAATATAAAAAAAGAAGCCACGTAAAATTACGTGACCTCCCTTATGGATAAAAGTTTCGACTTATTTTACATCGCTCTTAAAACGATATATTAAATTTTGAAGGAATTCCTTCTTGTCTATTATATCAAATGCCTTTCTATTTTACAAACCTAATTTGAATAATTTAGGCAACCTCTTAAATGAAAAGTTAAATTCCTCCCTTTCCAAAAATTGCAATACTAACT
>CAVAIM010000062.1:0-6200 GCA_963588755.1 bacterium
GTAAATTGAGAGATAGAAAGTATACTTCCTGAAACACTCTTAAGTGATAAATTCATCTTACCTGCCTCGTCTGGGAATACACGAAGTCCTTGAACTTTTTTAGCTAACTTCTTAACTTCAAGAACAGTATCTCCATTAGTAAATCCAACTAACAACATAAATCCATAATCTATTTTAGATATTAGTTTTGAATCAACTGTACACGATGCATCTTTTACAACTTGAACTACTACTCTCATGATAATATACGTTCAATATTATAAACGCCCTCAATTTTCTTTAAATTAACAATTAAAGTATTTAAATCAGATACATTAGATACTAATACTTTAAGTTTAATTAAAGATTCTAAGTTTTGATCATTTTTAACATTAAGATCAGATATTGCAAAATTTAAGCTTGATAAGGTATTCATAATATTACCAATTAAATCCGCTCTTTGTTGTGCAATAATCTTAATACCAGTAGGATATTTTCTTGTAATTCCTGCACCCCAGAATAAATCTATTTGTCTCTCAGTTCCTAAAGCTCCTAGGTTTTGACAATGTACATTATGTACTACAATACCATTACCCTTTGTAATGAATCCAACAATCTTATCTCCAGGAATAGGAAGACAACAGTTTGCAAGTCTAATCTTAGGATTACTTAATCCTTCAACTACTACACCAGTTTCACTTGTTGCGACAAGCTTCTTATTCTTTTCAATAGACTTTTGAAGTTTTTCATCATCAGGTATTTTACTTTCAGTTAAAGCTTTAATACGAGAAACTACTGTTTTTACAGAAAGTAAGCCTTTACCAATTTCAAGATACATTTCTTCAACAGTATTGATTTGATTCTTAGGGAAACTTGTTTTTGCAAAATTATCATCAAAAGAGAAAGTTATCTTTTGGCTTGATAATTCATTAGCTAAACTAGATTTACCTCTATCAATTAAAACATCTCTGTTTTGAACATTTAAGAATGCTTTAATCTTATGTTTAGCGTGGCTTGTTTTTGCAATATTAATCCAGTCTTCAGAAGGTCCAAATGATGAATTAGATGTTTTAACTGAAATAATGTCACCATTTTGAAGTTCATAAGTTAAAGGAACAATCTTATTATTAACTGTAGCACCAACTAACTTATTACCTAAATTAGTATGAATCTTATAGGCAAAGTCAATTGGAGTTGAACCTTGAGGAAGTTCAATAACGTCTCCTGTAGGAGTGTAGACATAAACATTAGTTTCAAGAATTTCATTCTTAATATTATCTACATAGTCCTCAGCTGAAACATCCTTAGTTTCTTCGCTAGTCATAGTAACTAAGTCTGCATACCACTTTAACTTTTGAGCAATTTCATATTGTTCTTTTTCTTTTGAATATTTTACATTTTCCTTGTATGCCCAGTGAGCAGCGATACCATATTCAGCGATTTCATCCATCTCTTTAGTTCTAATTTGAACTTCAAAAGTTTGTCCATTAGGACCGATTACTGTTGTATGTAGAGATTGATACATGTTTGACTTAGGAACCGCAATATAGTCCTTAAATCTATTAGGAATTGGTGTAAAATGAGCGTGGATAATACCTAACACTTGATAACAGGATTCCACCTTTTCAACAATTACTCTAATCGCATAAACATCATAAATATCTTCAAAATCTTTATGTTGAGAAATCATCTTCTTATAGATAGAATAAGTATTCTTCATTCTACCTTTAATATCATAATTAACATGTGATTCATTAAGAAGAGTTGATACACTCTTAATTATTCTATCAACAATTGAATCCTTATCATTTTCTCTATGGTGTACTAAGTTAGTAATCTTAGTATACATTTCAGGATCAATATATTTAAGTGATCTATCTTGTAATTCACTCTTAATGTGGAACATACCGAGTTTGTCTGCAATAGGTGCATAAATTTCAAGAGTTTCTTTTGCAATACGTACTTGTTTTTCTGCAGCCATCCAATCAAGAGTACGCATGTTATGCATTCTGTCAGCTAATTTTACAATGACAACACGAATGTCCTTAGCCATCGCAAATAACATTTTTTGATGGTTAGATACTTGTGCTTTTTCAAGGGAAGAAAATTGTAACTTATTAATCTTAGTTACCCCATCAACAATAGATGCAATATCAGGATTAAAATCATTTGAAACATCATCTAGTGTTGTTTCAGTATCTTCTACTACATCATGTAAGAGTCCAGCACATATAGTATTAGGTCCTGCATGAAGTTCCGCAAGGATAATTGAAACTTCAAGAGGGTGAATAATGTATGGTTCACCTGATTTTCTAAATTGATTAGAATGTTTATCCTTTGCGTATAAAAAAGCTTTTTCTATAAGTTTTAAGTCTTCCTCTTTGTGTATATAAACATTTAACTTCTCTAATAATCTATTAAAATCTATTTTAGATTCAAAATCATTATCCATAAACTACTCATCTCCCGACAATTAAACTAATTTATTATTCACCTTCATATGAAAGTAAGCTGTATACTTCAGTATCTAACTTTTCTCTTCCTTTTAATTCAGGTAATTCAATAACGCAGGCAAATCCAACTACTTCTGCGCCAAGCTTCTTACATAATTCAATACAAGCACCAGCAGTACCACCTGTTGCAAGTAAGTCATCTACAATAAGAACCTTATCACCTTTCTTAAGTGCGTCTTTATGAATACAAATAGTATCAACACCATATTCTAAACCATATTCTGCACTTATAGTTTCTCTTGGTAGTTTACCTGGTTTTCTTGCAGGAACAAATCCTTTATTTAACTTGTATGCAATAGGACAACCAAAAATGAAACCTCTAGCTTCAGGTCCTAAAATAACAGTAGCACCAACGCTCTCTGCAAAATGCGCAAATTTATCTATAACATATGAGAATGCTTCACCATTTTGTAAAATAGGTGTTACATCTCTAAAAATAATACCCTTCTTTGGGAAGTCAACAATACTTTCGACATATTTTTCTAATTCCATAACTTAAAAACCTCTTTTCTAAAAGATAGTATAAGTATACCACAAACAATTACAAAAAAACATATCAAGCAATTTTTTTATAATATAATTTTGTGGTATTATATAATTATATTAATTAAATTTAAGGACGTGATTATATGGAACCACTTGCATATCGTATGAGACCTAAATCTTTTGATGATTTAGTAGGTCAAGAAACCTTGGTTGGAAAAAACGGAATAATAAGACGTATGGTAGAATCAAATAAATTAATGTCTATTATTTTATTTGGTCCTCCTGGATCTGGTAAAACTACTATTGCAAAAATTATTAAATCAAAATATGAGGGTGATACCTTCTCATTTAACGCATCAGTAGATAATAAAAAGATTTTACAAGATATAGCTGATTCAACTAAATTTTATAGAAATATTATTGTAATAATTGATGAAATTCATAGAATGAAAAAAGATACTCAAGACTTCTTACTTCCATTTCTTGAAAATGGTTCTATTACAATAATAGGTCTTACTACATCTAATCCTTACATATCAATTAATCCTGCGATTAGGTCTCGTACTAGAATCTATCAACTTAAAAGCGCTACTAATGAAGATATTAAAGTTCTTTTAAAACGTGCTTTAAAAGATCCTATTTTTGAAAATGTAGAAATAGGCGAGGAGATATTAGAATTTGTTGCGAACAAATCAGGTGGAGAGATTAGAACAGCACTTAATATGTTAGAAACTCTATCTTTACTTGAAGGTGAAATTAGTTTAAAGGATGCGGAAAACGCACTAGGATTAAAAGCCTTAAAACTTGATAGTAAAGATATCTACTACTATGACCTATTATCAGCCTTACAAAAATCTATTAGAGGATCTGATGTAGATGCAGCACTTTTATATTTAGCTAAACTTATTAAACTTGAAGATATTGATATTATTATAAGACGTTTATCTGTTATATCTTACGAAGACATTGGTCTTGCAAACCCTCAAGCTTCCCTTTATGTTAATGGGGCATTAGAGACCGCAAGAAATCTAGGTTTCCCTGAGGCAAGAATTCCTCTTTCTTTTGCAACTATCGTCCTAGCACTATCTCCTAAATCTAATTCAAGTGAGGCTGCAATTGATAAAGCACTAGCTGATGTAGAAACACTAAATGACTTTAATATTCCTAAGAATATCTTAAATAGAGAAATTAAGGGTGACCCTAATTCTTATAAATATCCTCATGACTTCCCAGGTGATATTGTATATCAAGAATATATGCCACCTGAGATTAGAGACCACACTTATTACACTCCTAAAGAAACAGGAAAATATGAAAAAGCTGTTAAGGAATATTTAGAATACGCTAAAAAAATATTAAAGAAATAGAAAAAAGCAGATTACTCTGCTTTTTTTGTTTTCTCTCTTGTAGTTCTAGGTTTTCTAACAACCTTTTTATGTTCAACTACTGATTTTTTCACATTAGTTTTTTCTATAGTCTTCTTTAAAGACTCAGCCTTTTTACCTTCTTGAGGTTTAACTTGTTTATTTATCATTTTAGCTTGAGGCTTTGTTTGAGGCTTCTTCTTATCTTTATTTAAAATGATAACAGGTTTTAATAAGTGACTTGGATCAGTAGAAATTAATACTGGAATAATAATTGGGGAACAATTAGCCTCTTTATATACTAAACGGCTAATAGCTTCTCTAACTGCTGATTTATAATCTTGCCACTCAATACGAGAACCATTTAAGAATTTATCTGAAACTTTATCAAATACTGAAACTATTGATTCACCAAATTCAGGATGTTCTGAAATATATGAGAATCCCTTTGATACAACTTGAGGTTTTGTAATAACTTCCTTAGTTCTAGGATTAATATTTGCGTAAACTAAAATTACACCAGATTCTCCTAAAAGTTCTCTATCCTTCATTACAACTCTACCAACATCACCAGCTACATCACCATCATTCATGATTTCGCCAACTTCAGCTTGAGCCTTAACACCAGTAAGAAGACCATCAGTAAAGTTATAGATATCACCATTATCTACGATAAGTAGCTTATCAATATCAAATCCTACACATTTTGCAATTTGAATACATGCATATTGATGTCTATATTCACCTTGAACAGGAATAATATACTTAGGATGAAGTAAATTAATCATCATCTTAAGTTCTTCTCTGTCCGCATGAGATTCAGGTAATAGATTTTGTTTAAATGTAGTTACATTTGTACAAACTCTATAAATCATATCAAGAGTTCTTGCGGCCATCTTTTCAGTACCAGGATATGGATTAGTTAATACAATTACATTATCTTTTGAATTAATGTTAATAAGTCTATCTCTTCTATTTGCCATTCTTTGAAGCATATAATATGGCTCATGACGTTCACCAGTTACAATTACTACTAAGTTTGGATCATCATTCTTATTAGTATCATCAATAAACTTTAAGTTAACAAGTCTATCTTCAGGTACTCTTAAGTATCCCATGTCCATACCAAGTTTAATAGTACGTTGAGTTTTTCTTCCAAGTACTGCAATATTTCTATTAAAAGATGCAGCTATATCAATGATTTGTTGAATTCTTTGTAAATCATTTGAAAACATTGAGAAGATTAATCTACCCTTAGCTTTTACAAAGATATTTTCAATTCTTTGTTTAAATTCTAAGATAGTTCCTCTACTAGATTCATATAAAGCTCCTTGAGATTCAGGAAATAAGGCTAGTACTCCTTCATTTGCAGCTCTAACAAGTGCTTGGAACATTAAAGTATAATCTGCTTGATGTTGATTTTGGTCAAATGTAAAGTTAGATGTATAAATAATGTTTCCATCTTTAGTATTGATTATAATACCATAAGAATCATAGATATTATGTGCTGTATTAAAGAAACGAAGTGATACATCACTGTTTGGCATCTTATATAATGTTTTATTATTAACTTCAATAAAACGTAATTTTGTAATATCAATACCTTTGCATTTTAGAATATCTTGAACAAGTGCAAGTGTAAAGTGTGATGCAAAAATCTTTACATTAGGGAATTTGCATACAAACTCATAAACAGCTCCACAAGCTTCTTCATGACCATGTGTTAAAAATAAACCAACAATATCATTTTTTCTTGATTCTAAATAAGACATATCAGGTGAGATATAATCTACACCATATAATTCACTTGTAGGATATTTAATACCGCAATCAAGCACAAAGATTTTCGAATCTATTT
>CAVAIM010000063.1:0-6191 GCA_963588755.1 bacterium
ACTTAGGAGATACAAGAAAAAAGTAATTTAAATGGCGATTATATCGCCATTATTTTTTTGAAAAATATGAATGATACAATAAAAGAAAAATTAAAACTACTTCCTGAGGATTCAGGTTGTTACATGTATCGTGATGTAAATGGTACCATTATTTATGTAGGTAAAGCAAAGGTGCTTAAAAACAGAGTAAGAAGTTATTTTACTGGAAAACACAATGCGAAAACCACTGCCTTAGTATCTGAGATTAATGACGTTGAATGGATATGTGTAAACAATCCTAAGGAATGCTTAGTACTTGAAATAAACTTAATTAAGACACATAATCCTAAGTACAATATAATGTTAACTGATGATAAATCATATCCTTATATTTTACTTACTAATGAGACACATCCTCGCCTTATTGTTACAAGAACTCTTAAACGTAATAAGAAAGATGGTAAGTACTTCGGACCTTACCCTCAAGGGTATTCCGCAAGAAAAACTTGTGAGTTATTAAATAAAATATATCCTTTAAGAAAATGTCGTAATATACCTAAGAAGGAATGTCTATATTACTCAATGAAGCAATGTCTAGCGCCATGCATCAATAAGGGCTTCATTGATTATGAACCATATAAGAAAGAAATAACTAATTTCTTAAATGGAAATACAACTGATATCTTAAATGACTTAAATAAGAAAATGGAAGAAGCTAGTGAAAATCTTGATTATGAAAAAGCTATCGGATATCGTGATTTAATTAAAGATATTAATGAAACTGTTCAAAATCAAATAATTTCAACAAGTGACTTAACTAGTAAAGATGTATTTGGTGTATACTATACAGAAGATGAAATATCTATCCATGTACTATATGTAAGAAATGGTTCTATTAGAGAAAATTATCATACAATTTATTCTTATATTGGTTCAATAGATGAAGCTGTCTTTGAATTTGTAGAACACTTCTATGATGATGATAAGTTTAAGCCTAAAGAGATATTAATTAATGATTATGAAAATATCTTATTGTTAGAGTCTGAGTTGAATGTTAAAATAAAAACACCACTTAAGGGCACTAAGAAAGATTTGATTGAACTTGCGGAAAACAATGCGAAGAAAGACTTTGAACTAAAGAAAGAATTATATCAAAATAAGGTTTTAAAGAAACGTGATAGCGTTGAAGAATTAGGTAAGTTATTAAATATTAAGACTCCTAATTATATTGAAGCCTTTGATAACTCTAATCTATTTGGTGAATACCCAGTAAGTGCTATGGTAGTCTATAGAAATGGCGTTAAGAGTCCTAAAGAATACCGCAAGTTTCATATTAAGACAGTAGAGGGTGCAAATGATTATGCATCAATGAAAGAAGTAGTATATCGTAGATATTTACGTCTTTCTTTAGAACATAAACCATATCCTGATCTAATTGTAATGGATGGTGGTTTAATTCAAGTAAACGCCTGTAAGGAGACACTAGAATTACTTAAGATAGATATTCCTGTATGTGGACTTGAAAAAGATGATAAGCATACATTTAGGGCTATTGTATATGAAGGGTTAGAGATTCCTTTAGATAAACATAGTGATTTATATTTACTACTTGTAAACATATCTCAAACAGTACATGATTATGCGATAAGCTTCTTTAGAAGTGTTAAGGGTAAAGGAGTATTCTCTAGTGCACTTGACGGAATTGAGGGCGTAGGACCTAAGAAGAAGGAAGCATTACTTAAGAAGTTTAGTAATATTGCAAATATAAAAGAAGGAACAGTAGAAGATTTTAAAGAGATTGGTATTAATTCTAATTTAAGAGAAAAGATACTTAAAAAACTAGAAAATTATTAAGGAGATTATATGAAAATTAGAGGTTTAATATATAAGAATGATAGTATTAATCAAATAATTCAAATTAAACAAAATGGATATTTAAAGAACTTCTATTTTCAAAAGTCTACTTATAAGAAGTTTAAAAGATTTTTAGAAGAAGGAGAGTTAATTGAACTTGTTTCTTATGATTCAGAAATCATACATAACAAGATTGCATGTTTTCAAGTTATGTATATTTGTGAAATAGAAGCTCTCTTGCCTAAAAAGAACAAGGTATTATATGATAAGAAATACTTAAATAAGAGTATGTATGAATTCTTTAAATCTCTTAATTATAAGTTATTCATAGATATCGAAATGACTATGCCTAACTATAATGGTGAAAAGAACTTCAAGGCTGAGTTAATTCAAGCTGCATTCTTTGTAATTAATAAGAATGGTGAAGAAGTAGAGAGATACAATTTCCATTGTATCCCTACAAAGAAGAGACATATCAATACTCGTACTAAGAAGTTCTTACATTTAGATTCAGATGGTAATGTAAGTTATTATAAGTTCTATAATAAATTTAAAACTCTACTTAATAGATATAAACCAGCTGTAATAACATTTGGTAAGAACGATAAATTATATCTAGAATCTAGTTATAAAACTAATAATTTACCATCTTTAACATTCTTAACTCGTTTTGTTAATTTATCTAGTATAATAAAGAGTTATTATGAACTTAAATCTGATCCAGGTCTTTTTGCATTATATGAAAAATATTATGGAGTTAAAGAAGCACAAGCTCATGACGCACTAGAGGATGCAGAAGTTACAAAGCTTGTATATGATGCGTTTATAAAGGAATTAGAGGATAATGTAAATGATGAATATAAAAAGTAATGAGATAATTAATTTCTCTAAACTTCCTGTTAAGGAGGAATTAACTATTTCAAGTATTCTTTATAATAATACTGATTCCCTAATTCTATTTAGAAATGGTCGAGGTACCGAGATTAGTGCTGAGTACTATAACTATTTAAAGTTTTATCTATGTTTAAAGGGTGAAGTATTATTTACTTATGCGAATTTTAAGACAACACTAAATTCTTTTGATATAATAGGTATAGATAAGAATACTTTATATAAGATTGATAATTTAGAGGATTCTATCTATTTAGAATTTAATTTAGAAGGAGAAGGTAATATGAATAAGAAGATTATTGAAAATAAGTTTTCTGTATGTGATTTATTAGATTATGAAGAAGGTAGCATTGTTAATTTAAATCTATCTACAACTGATAAGACATCAGTTTCATTAATGGCTTTTGATAAAGGACAAGGTTTAACTGAACATAAGGCTCCAGGTGAGGCGCTACTTACTATTGTTGATGGTACTTGTATCTTAGGATATGAAGGTTGCGAATACACTTTAACTAAAGGAGATTCCTTTGGATTTAAAAAGGGTGGAAGACACTATTTAAAGGCTATTGATAAGTTTAAGATGGTTCTAATACTTGAAAAAGAATAATGAAGAAAATCGGCAAGGGTTAACCTTACCGATATTTTTTTATTTATTCTTTATTTTTTTAGTATTAGTTCATTAATTGCGTATCCTACACCAGATGATTCATTATCTAGTGTAATGAACTTAGCCGCCTCTTTAACTGAATCACGTGCATTTTCCATCGCAACACCCATATATGCAGCCTTAATCATTGATAGGTCGTTTTCTTCGTCGCCTAAAGCCATAGTCTCATCGTCTTTTAGGTGATAGTAGTCTTTTAAGAATAGAAGACCTTTACCCTTAGAGATTTCTTTAGAATGGAATTCTAAGAATATCTTACTAGAACGAGTGATTTCAAGGAAAGAGAACTTAGGATCAATCTTATCTCTAATACTATCTAGAGTTTCTTTAGACGCAACCATCATAGCTTTAATGAATAAAGCTTCATCATCAATTGTTTCGATATCTACTGTAGTGGCGTGTATTTGATTGATAGTCTCTTCAACTAAAGTATATTCATTAGGTTCAGTTGTATATAGCTTGTTATCTTCACTGAAGAAGTGGAAGTATGTACCTAGACGCTTAGATTCATAATATAATTCTTTTACTAAAGAACCTTTAATACAAATTTTTGAAAGTACACGCTTTGATACATTTTCCATTATTACTCCACCATTATAGGTTAATGTAGTATCGCACGCATCAGTTAAATCAAGTTCCTCAATAATACGTTTAACACCATTTAGAGGTCTACCTGTTGCAAGCACAAAGTGACCACCTAAGGCTCTAAATTTTTTTATAGCTTCTTTATTTTCATCAGTAATTTCTTTCTTTGCGTTTAACAGTGTACCATCAAGATCACAACAAATTAATTTAATCATAATTTGACTCCTTAAATTGAAAAAACAGGATTAACCTGTTTTATTATACATTTTGAACGATTAGATAGATTAATGTTATTACGAATGCAGCTACCATCGCAATCATTAATATCCAAATAAGAATCTTACCAAAAGTAGAATAAGCTGGATTTCTATATTGTTTCTTTAATTCAGCTTTCTTTCTTTTCTTTTCTTCCTTAGCTAAAGCTTTTTCTTTTTCAGCTCTTTCTTTAGCTTTTCTTTCATCATATTGTTGTTTTTTACTTTTACCAACATTTTCATTATCAATACTCATAATAAACACCTTATCATTTAAAATATGATATAATTATAATATAAACAACTTTAAAAATAAAGGGGGTAGAATCCGATGGGTAAAGTAATATTTCATATAGATATGAATATGTTTTTCTGTTCTGTTGCAATAATAAAAAACAAAGCCCTTAAGGGTAAAACCTTTGTAATAGGTAGAAGTGGTACTAATAAAGGTGTCATCTCAACCGCAAGCTATGAAGCAAGGTCTCTTGGTATACACTCAGGTATGAGCTTAAATGATGCGTTAAGAATTAAGAGTGATTTAATAGTAGTATCAGTAGATTATAAAGATATTAAACAATATCATAATTATTTTATTAATTTAATAGAAGACTATACAAAGGTAATAGAGATAGCGTCTATTGATGAAGTATATGCGGATATGTCAGAGATATCTAAGGTTCGTAATGCAATAGAGGTAGCAGAAGAAATTCAAAAGAGATTGTTAGAGGAATATAATCTTCCTTGTTCTATCGGTATAGCACCAACTTTGTTTCTAGCCAAAATGGCTAGTGATATGAAAAAGCCATTAGGTCTTGTTGTTATAAGGAAAAGAGATGCTTATAACATGTTAAAGGATTTATCTGTTAAAGATATCTTTGGAATAGGTAAGAAAACATATCCTATACTTATAGAAAATAATATTAAGACAATAGGAGACTTCTTTAAAGAAGAAAATAAAGAGAAAATAATAGAATTAACTAGTGAAAATACATATGACTATGTAATTAGTCATGTATCAGGTAAATCAAGTAATATAGTTAGCGCAAATAGGTATGTAAAGAATAAGAGTATATCTGTTGAAAATACTTATGATTCACCACTTAGAACAGATACTGATATATTATATGAGTTAAGAAATGAAACTAAGGAATTAATTACTAAATTAAATAAGAGTGGATATTTAACTAAAACTATTGGTATTACCTTAAGAGATAGTAGTTTTAAGACTATCTCAAGAAGTAGAACAGTAGAATATACTAATAACTTCTATGATATATTTAAAGTAGTATCTAATTTATTCTATGATAACTATGATGATACTAAGGTTATTAGACTATGTGGAGTCACATTCTCTAATCTAAAAGAGAAGAGTGAAGTGTTAAAGGAAGAATATAATTTATTTACTTATCTAGATTATGCAGAAAAAGATGAGGCACTAAAAGAAGCTATTAAGAAGATTGAAGATAAGTATGGTATAGATTTGATTTCAATTGGAGTTAAAAAGGCTAAAGAGTGATGCACTCTTTAACCTTTTCTATTACATCATTAAATATTTCTTCAGGGCAAGACGCACTTGAAGTGATTGCGATGTGATTGTATTTAGCAAGAATTTCCGCACTAATATCTTCTTTAGTTTCAACTAATATAGAATCTACATTAGATTTTATTTTAGCTATTTCAACTAAAGAACGTGAATTACTTGATAGCTTATCACCTACAACTATACATAAATCAATACCCTCTAAATTAGTTAGAGCACTTTGTCTAAGTGTTGTAGCGTTACATATATTATTATCTAATATTGCATTAGGATATATCTCTTTAATACGCTCATATATCTCTTTAGTTTCAATAATAGATAATGTAGTTTGATTAGTTACATAGATTTGGCTTTTTTCTAAATTAGTTGGTATATCATTGATATGCTCAACAAGCTTAATACTAGCGTCTTCCTCAAGTATACC
>CAVAIM010000064.1:0-6103 GCA_963588755.1 bacterium
GTGTACGAGGTATCAGCAAACTCAAATGATATATAGTTAACGCCTTCAGATTTATTTACAACGCTAAACTTTAAAACTTTACTTTGAGTAGGATAT
Organism: bacterium; assembly: GCA_963588755.1. Classification (GTDB taxonomy): domain Bacteria; phylum Bacillota_I; class Bacilli_A; order Acholeplasmatales; family Anaeroplasmataceae; genus JAEELC01. The sequence continues at coordinate 97 of CAVAIM010000064.1, forward strand.
AAAGATATATCATATGTTAAATCAATAGTTGCACTAACTTCATCAGTAGTCGCATAATTCATATTTATATAACTAAAAGCTCTAGTTTCAGTGTAATATTCTAACTTATCTTTAGGATAATTAACTTTAATTGATTCACCTTCATCTTCATATCTTTCAAGTAAATTAGGTATACCATTGTTGTTATCATCTAATCCTTCATACAAATAAACTTGTGAATCAATTTTAGTTACCTTTAAAGTTATATTATTAGCATCATCATTTATTGTATACCAACCATATATTATAGATATGCTTAAGACTAAAGTCACGATAAGCATAAATATAGTTATTAACTTTTTACCGTTTTTCATATCGTGACCTCCTTATACTAGCCAAGTAATCTAATTGCACCAATTGTAACATATTTTTCGGACAAGGCATTTGTAGATACATTTTGAATCTTAGTGTTAAGTTGTTCTAACGAAAATTCAATTCTAAATGTTGTGGTGTAATATTTATCACCATTAAAATCCTTAACTTTAGTTTCATCTGAAAATGAACCATTTTTAAATGTTACAAAACTAAAATTAGTATCGTCTTCATAGTCTCCGTTATACTGGCATAACCACTTCCATGTACTTACGCCTTGAGTCTCAGTTCCGTCTTCTGCGTTACTTGTAATAATTTCACCAACTCTATATACACCAAGAACACTATGTGTAAAAGTTTTAACTTCAGTACTACCTTCTATTGTATGTGTTTCACTAAACTTACCATTAATATCATTAAAATTAGTTAAACTGATAGTATAATTATTATCTTCATACTTTTGATCTGGATAATACCATAAGGTAACATCTAAATATTCATTAGGGTATAAAGAATCAAAGAACATAGGTATTCTTTCTTTAGTAGTTGTATCAGTTATATAACTACTTTTTTCAACATCCCATTTATAATATGTATTAGTTCCATCTAATCTTTTATAGATATTATTTTCTTGTAGAGTAGGTGATCCATTAGATACAAAATATCTTTTAATTTGAATATAATCACTAAAATGAATATTACTATTTTCCGTAGATACCTTAAGGCTATTAGCTGTGGCATTACTATTTGTTGTATACCATCCGTATATGCTAGTAATAAATACTAATGTAACGGCTAGAGTGATAAGTGCTGAGATTAATAGGCTAATCTGTTTAATAATAAATTTATTAGACTTCTTCATAACTAATACCTCTCTACATTAAATTTAATAGTAAATGATATTGATTTTCCACTTAAAGTAAAACTGTATTTAACTTGGAAAGCATTTGAAGTTGAGTCAGTATATTCTTCATAATATAAAGAAATATCTTCTTCATTTGGGCTAGTTACTTGAGTATAGTTACCATCATTTTTTATATAATACGTCTTTGTTTTATCTATAGAAGTATCACTTGTTTTTTCATATTTTACAAAACTCCACTCAATACTTTGATTGGATACACCATTGTTATTATATGATGCAGCAAGCAGATAATCACTAGCTGTTGTAGAGAAACTGCTATATAAACTACTTATACTAACACCAGTTTTTAATTGTGATTGATAAAAAATACCATTTTTAAGCCTTGTATAATCATTGATTGTTTTACTTTCTTCAAATAATACTTCTCCTGTACCTGCGTAAGTATTATATACAGATACACCAGTTAGTGTAATATCTGCAAATACCCAGTAATTAGTTAATCCATTAGATCCGTAGAATATAGAAAGTGTAGAATCAGAACTATCAATAAGTTGTTTTTCAATATGAACATCGTTTAACCATGTTAGATTTTCAAGGAAATCAAATTGATAAATATTGCAACCTTCTACGTTTAATGTAGATAAATTTTTAAGTGCATTAAAACGGGAAAGCGAATCATTATCATTTTCAGTATAAGTTGATGTATCAAATCCTTCGGTTACACCTGTACAATCCTTTAAAATAAGTTCTTCAAGATTTGTCAGAGTAGCAATCTCTTGACATATTGAAATTGCACTATCTTCACTCGTTAACTTACCAGTTAAATTAACACTATGTGTTCCTTTTAAATATTTAATACCAGTGAAATCTGATACAGAAGCTAATGCAGTATCACTAGTTACATCTAATGAAACATTTTGATTTAACCAGTCTACTAATACATATTTACCTTTAGTATTAGATGTACCAGCAGAATAATTTATAGCTTTAGTATAATCGTCAATTTTATATGAATTATTATCAGTAACATTTAAGTTAAACGAATCATAAATCCATTTATAGAACGTTTCGTCAATTATATCGGTACCATAATGTAATGCACCTGCTAATGTAAATGTAGTTAAATATTGCTTAGTAGTAGTCGAATAACAGTATGTAGTCCAATTATCGCTAACTTTCATTTTATAGTTATATAGTAGACCCATACTTTGATTCTCATTTGCAACACTTTCAAGATTATATACAATAATCCATTTTGCATCACCATATGATAAAACGTCACTTAAAGATAAGTTATTATCGGTTAAATATTTATCAAAAATATTTTTATATGATTTACCTTGTTCAGGTACATCTAGTAAATAAGATTGTTTATTATAATATAATTTAACTCTAATAGCACTATTTTGATTAATCACACTACTATCATAAGTAGTACCCGTTTCTTCACCTGGTTCCTTATAAGCACTAGTTAGTGTTACAAAGTCAAATAATACGACAGGACCTGTAATGCTATAGGCTAGAGGAATTTCTATATCGAAATCTACATAATTATTAGTATTATTTTTTAAATAATCATTATAGTAGTAGTAATAAGGCATGAATGAACTAATAGTTTCATCGCTACCTTGTTTAACTTCAATACTTAAATCGATAGAAATATCCTTACCATTTATTACAAATACACAAGTTAATAATACATCTTGAATATAAATTTCCGGTGTTTTACCACTTGTAACTTCAAGTAATCCTTTTTCTGTATCAGTAGAATCAGTTAGCGTATATAATCTATTAGAATCATTTGTCAATTTATAATGTAGACTTGTAATATTAGGATATAATGTAGTATCAATATCATTTAGAGAATATAATTCTTGATTTGAATAATTATTATCAGTTTTATAAATGGTAATCTTACCACCATACCATTCGTTAAGTAAATTCTTAGCTAATGTAGATTCATTTGATATAACAGTATCAACACATGCGGCCTTTACATATAAAGTTAATCCGGTTGTATCAGTATCTGTATTAATCTTTATTTGTAGAGCTTTTAAAGAACTATTAGGAGATAATAATACATAATTTTTAGCTGTATCTCCGTCAACATCTTTAATATAAGAGTTAGATGATATAGCTTTATATGTTGTTGCATCTCCGTCAAAAATTGTTATTGCATCACTATCACTACTTCTAATGTAGGGAGTATAAGTTATAGTAGACTTACCAATTTTCTTAGGCAATATTAAATCATGATCTAATCTATATAAATTAGATTCACTATTATAATATTTCTTTATTGCTTCTAGCACTAAAGTTTGAGCTTGTTTTTCTGAAGCTTCGTTATTATCAGGATTTATAATATGTAAAACAACTTCACTAGTAGCAATAACATTATCATCTAATTTAATATTAATAGTAAGTGTTACATCATCTTCGCCATCAGGAAGAGTAATTATACCTAAATTAGAAAGTATATCATCATTACTAAATTCGTATTCTATAGATATATTTGAATAATTGTAATAAGTAAATGGTAAATCAAATGAACCATTTGCAAATGCACAAGAAGTATGTTTATTATCACTAAATGCGCAGTAACAAACATTATTAACTACACGATTTGGCATAAATAGTGAAGAATCAAATGCATGCACATTATCACTAGTAGTGATTTTATTATTAGAACCTAAAGTAGTTAAATCTATATTAGCTACTCTTTCATCGGTATAAGTAAGTAGTTTTTCAGATATTAATTTGAAAACATCGTAAGCTAAATATAAATTTGAACTTGAAACTACTTTAATATAGTTAGATAATTCTTTAGTTTCTTCGTCTTCTGTACTACTTGCATAATTATTTAATATTTTACAAGAAATATTTATATTAGTAGTAACTACAGCGTTTGGAGTATATATTTCAATGTAACCTTCGCTTGCATCAGTTCTGTCAGTATAAGTAATAGTATCATCAGATGTAGATACTATAACTTGTTCAGGAATAATATATGAACCTTCTTTACTTGAATAAATTTGGAAAGTTCCGTAAAACTTATTATTATATATTAACTTATATCCATTCAAATATAAGTTATATCCAGCAAGATCTAAATTTGTGTCAGCAGTTATATATAAATCATTATATAAAACTATATCATTTTTAAACTTTAATGCTTTTCTATTTTGAGAATTATCATCTATAGTACTTGATTCACTTGAATTATTGTATGTTTCATTTTTTGCATATGTAAATAAAGAATCAAATGATTCAATTTCAATAATATCACCATTTAAGTCTTTACTTATAGTTATATTATTATTACTTGTAGTTAGATTAAAGTAGGCAAGAACTGATATACCGCCTATAAACAATACTGATAAAATTAAAGTTATAATTCCTATTTTCTTTTTCATAAGGCTCTTGCCTCCCTTCTTTTAACTAACCAATGACTTCTATTACAAATAATCGTTCGTATTTCTCTCCATTTACTGTAATACTAGCTTTAATTACTGCCGTAAATGTTCCGCCTGTTGCTTTATCATAAGTTGTTGTGGCTGCGCCACTTGAGAATGTATTTGTATCCATATATTCAACAATATTACAAATAGATTTTAAACCATCACTATTTAAATTATTATTATATGTTGATAATATACCACTTGAATTGAAAGTTAAATATGCTGAATCAACAACTCCAAATCTAGTAAATTGATAAACACCTAGTTCAGAATTATAGATAACTTGGTACCAAACATTTTTACCTGTTCTCCATGTAGAGTTAACTTCACCAGTATAATAATATACTTTACCTAAATAAGTAGAATCTAATTTATTAATAATGCTATCAAGGTTTGAATATGTACCTGTTACTTCTTCATATGTTCTAGCATTTACATTAGAATTTTGCGCCCAATAGAATTTTCCATCACTTCCAATATCTAAGAAATAGATATTTTTATTAGTATAAGTAAAACCATTGTAAGTGGCAGTTCCACCGCCGTAGGCATAATATTTATGATAATATAAACCGAAATTAGCATCATTTAAATGAGTATTTGCTTCAGCAAGTAAATCATCCATATACTTAGCATTTAAAATTGCGGTACCTGAACTTGCTGATGTATAAGTAAAGCCTGTACTATCTATTCCAATTGTATAATATCCTTGAGCAATTGTACTCAAACTATAATTATTATACATAATTGAATTATTAGTAATTGCATAAGTTTTGTTTATAGAATTAACTGCATTATTTAATGAAGTTCTTGCATTCATTGCTGAACACATAATTGTATTTTCATAAACACTAATTGTATCGATAGAATCTTGAGTTGATGTTGTAGAAGTAGCAGTTCCTTCAGATTTACTATAACCATAATCAGAAGAATAAATATCATATTTAGTACCATTAAATTCAATATATCTTATAGTTGAATAAGTATTTAATAAATTAGTAAAACTATAAGTATACCCCCTTGACAATTCGCGGTTTGACGCAACATACCAGCATCTAAAGGTTTCATTATCTTCTCTGGTATAGTTAGTTATTGTTGCACTATCAGCTATATCAATTGAATATGTTTTCTTATATACGTTATAATAACCATTTTCTAATACATAATAATATTTATCGACTGTCGTACTAATTGCATTTGTTAAAGAATAATCTTTTTTTAAATAAGTTAAAGTTCTAGATAAATTATTACTTGTATCAGTTAAATATCCAATAGAATAACCTGAAATTGTATCAATTTTAATTTTAGAAGAATTATAAAGAATACAATCATAAGT
>CAVAIM010000065.1:0-6050 GCA_963588755.1 bacterium
TCAAAATCCTATTGAAGTACCTGGTGTAACTAATTCTGATTTTATTAGAGAAGCAATGAAGGCTAATGGTTCTAATTTATCATTATTTAAGTTTATTAAAGAATATGATAAAGCTTGCGCGGACCTTGAAATGCCTGAAGGTCTTGCACAAAGAAATCTAAACCAAGGATTCTCTGGTGGAGAAATGAAGAGAAATGAAATTCTTCAAATGAAGATGTTAAAACCTAAGTTTGCAATTCTTGATGAAATCGATTCAGGTCTTGACGTAGATGCACTACGTATTGTAGGTGAAAATGTTTCATCAATGGTATCTGATTCTTTTGGTTGTCTTTTAATTACTCACTATGAAAGATTACTTGATTATATTAAACCAAATTATGTTCATGTAATGATTAATGGTAAGATTGTTAAGACTGGCGGACATGAATTAATTGAAAAGATTGATCAAGAAGGTTACCGTTGGGTTAAGAAAGAACTTGGTATTGATATTGAAAAGGAAGAAGAAGTACATGCAGTACTTGGTTCATGTGCTAGGGCTGGTAAATAATGCAAAAGTATAATTTAAATTCTAATGAAGTATTAAATATTACAAGTGAAGGTGAATATGTAATTAATGCGCAAGGTAATGCTTTAGTCAATGTATCAGAAAATACACAAGCTAAAGTATTACTTGATGACTTAAAAGGAAATATTGTCTTTAATTTAGATAAGTATTCTAATTTAGAATTAATTTCTATTTCTAATAAAGATACTACTTCAAATATTACTATTAACCAAGAAACAAGCTCATCTTTAAATTATAAGATGGGAAGCGTAAATGAGGCACTAGAAGCACTTGTATGTAACTTAAACGGAGAACATGCACTAGCAAAAGTAGAATATTTAGTATTAAATAAAAATTGTTCTTCTAAATTTAATCAAACTATTAATCATAATGCTAAAGAAACAACATCTGAAATTAATAATATTGGTGTTACTTTTGATAACTCTAATATTAAATTTGATACAACAAGTCATATTTATAAAGGTATGAGTAAATCAAGTGCTAAACAATTATCTCGTGGTGTTATTTTAGCTGATAATTCAAGTATTACAAGCCTACCTATTTTAAAGATTGATGAATATGATGTATTCGCAAATCATGGTACTGCAATTGGTAGAATGAGTGATGATGAATTATTCTATTTAATGAGTAGAGGTTTAACTAAAGAAGCTAGTTATAAGTTAATCTTATCTAGTTTAATTAATCCTTTTATTAAGTCTATTTGGGAAATAAGTAGTAAAGAGAAATTCGAAAACGAAGTAAATGAACTTATTTAGGTGGTAAATATGGATGTTTTAAAAATTAAATCAGATTTTCCAGTTTTAAATAAAAATCAAAATATGCATTACTTAGACAGTGGTGCATCTAGCTTAAAACCTAAATGCGTTATTGATTCTATTGATTATTACTATAATAATCTTTCTTGTAATGTACATAGAGGTGTATACAAGTTAAGCTATGAAGCTACTGATATGTATGAAAGTGCGAGAGAAACAATTGCAAAGTTTATAAATGCTGAAGCACGTGAGATAGTATTCACTCGTGGTGCATCAGCTGCACTTAACTTAGTTGCATCTAGTTATGGTATGACTTTCTTAAATGAAGGTGATGAAATCATTACTAGTGAACTTGAACACCATTCTAATTTTATGCCTTGGCTTAATGTTGCAAACGCTAAGAAGTGCAAGGTTAAATTTGTTGAATTAACTAGTGAAGGACGTATTACAGTTGAAAACTTTAAGAAGGCTTTAACTGATAAGACTAAACTAGTAGCTTTAACTCATGTATCTAATGTATTAGGTTATATCACACCTATTAAGGAAATTATTGATATATGTCATGAAAGAGGTATCATCGTATCTGTTGATGCTGCACAAAGTGCTCCTCATATGAAGATTGATGTAAAAGCTTTCGATTGTGATTTCTTAAGCTTCTCAGGACATAAGATGTGTGGACCATCAGGTATTGGTGTTCTTTATGGTAAGTTTGACTTACTAGAAAAAATGCCTCCAATTGAATTTGGTGGTGATATGGCGGATATGGTTTATAAGGATTCAATGACTTATAAGATTTCTCCATATAAATTTGAAACAGGTACACCAATTATTGATGGTGTTATCGGTTTAGCTCGTGCTTGTGAATACCTAGATTCTATTGGTATGGATGAGATTGCAAAACATGACGCTGCATTAGCTCGTCTTGCAGTTGAAGAGTTATCAAAAATTGAAGGTGTAACTGTTTATAATAAGAGCGTTGAAACTGGTGTTGTAACATTTAATATTGATGGTGTACATCCTCATGATGCGGCTAGTATTTATGATGAGGAAAATGTGTGTGTTCGTGCAGGACACCATTGTGCACAACTTGTTACAAGATTCTTAAATCAAATATCAACTACTCGTGCTAGTTTCTATCTATACAATACTGAAGAAGATGTATATGCACTAGCTAATGCAGTTAGAAAAGCTCGTGATTTCTTTAATCAATTTTAGGAGGTAAATATGGCTGATTTACAAACTTTATATAGACAAGTAATTATGGATCACTATAAGAATCCTCTTAATAAAGGATTAACTCATAGTGATAAATATAAATTCTTACATTTAAATAATCCATCTTGTGGAGATGATATGAATGTTGAAGCTTTCATTGAAGATGGTGTTGTAAAAGATATCAAACATGATGGTAAAGGATGTTCTATTTGTTGTTCAAGTGCTTCTGTTATGAGTGATACCTTAATTGGTAAATCAAAAGAAGAAGCTTTAAGAACTATTGAAAATTTCTTCTTACTTTTAGAAGGTAAAGAATTATCTGAAGAAGATCAAGAATTATTAGGTGAGGCTATTGCATACCAAGGTGTATGTCAATTCCCAGCACGTATTAAGTGTGCTTCTTTATCATGGAAAGCTATTGAGAGAATTATTAGAGGTGAAGAAGATGGATCAAAATAAAGATTTAAAAGATAATGCCTCTAATATTGTATCTGATGAATATAAATTTGATTTTAAAACTAATGCGAAGGTTTTATATACAACTGGTGTTGGTTTAAATGAAAATGTAGTAAGAGAAATCTCTAAATCTAAGGGTGAACCTGAATGGATGTTAGAGTTTAGATTAAAAGCGCTAAAGCAATTTGAATCTATGCCTCAACCTACATGGGGACTTGATTTATCAAATATTAATTTTGATGATTATACTTATTTTATTAAGACTCAAGAAAAGACTGAGTCTGAATGGGATAAGGTACCTGATGAGATTAAGGAAACCTTTGAAAAAATTGGTATTCCTGAAGCTGAAAGAAAGTATTTAGCTGGTGCAAGTACACAATTTGAATCTGAAGTAGTATATCATAATAATTTAAAAGAACTTGATGATCAAGGTGTAATTTTTATGGATACTGATTCTGGCCTTAAGAAGTATCCTGAAATCTTTAAGGAATACTTTGGTACTGTTGTACCACCTAGTGATAATAAATATGCAGCACTAAATTCCGCTGTATGGTCAGGTGGTTCATTTATCTATGTACCTAAGGGTGTTAAAATAACTAAACCATTACAAAGTTATTTTAGAATCAACTCTGAACGTATGGGTCAATTTGAAAGAACTTTAATTATAGTAGATGAAGAAGCTTCACTAAATTATGTTGAAGGTTGTACAGCTCCTATTTATTCTAAAGATTCATTACATGCGGCTATCGTTGAGATTATCGTTCGTGATAAAGGATACTGTAGATATACAACTATCCAAAACTGGAGTAAGAATATTATTAACCTTGTTACTCAACGTTCTTTAGTTATGAATGATGCAACTATGGAATGGGTTGATGGTAACGTTGGTAGTGGTATGAACATGAAGTATCCTTGTTGTGTTCTAAAGGGCGAAAGAAGTAAGGGTACAGTAATTAGTGTTGCGTATGCTTCACGTGATCAACACCAAGATACAGGTGCAAAGATGATTCATATTGGTGCTAATTCAACATCTACTATTATTTCTAAATCTATTTGTAAGAATGGTGGTATTGTTGATTACCGTGGTATGGTTAAACAATTAGGTAAAGCACATGGCGCAAGAGCTCATGTAGAATGTGATACTTTAATTCTAGATAAAGAATCTAAGAGTGATACAATTCCACTTAATATGGGTGCAAATAGTGATGTTTACCTTGAACATGAAGCATCAGTTTCTAAAGTTAATGAAGACCAACTATTCTATTTAATGAGTAGAGGTCTAACCGAAGAACAAGCTACTAAGATGATTGTAATGGGATTCATTGAACCATTCTCTAAAGAATTACCAATGGAATATGCAGTTGAATTAAATAGATTAATTGATTTATCTATGGAAGGATCAATTGGTTAATAGAAGGCAGGAAACTGCCTTTTTATTATGGCTTTATATTTAATATAAGGTTATAATTTACTTAAAGAAGTAAAAAAACATAGATTAAGTAAATTATAAAGAGGTGCTGATTATGATTATAGGAAGAAAAAAAGAAATTGAAACACTAAAAAATATTTATAGTGATAATAAATCTCATTTTGTCGCAATTTATGGTCGTCGTGGAACAGGTAAAACTTATTTAGTAAACGAAGCATTTAAAAATGATATGATATTTCATCATTCAGGCGTTGCAAATGGAACATTAAAAGAACAATTGTTTGCATTTAAGGCATCTTTAAAGAACTGTAATTATTTAAAAGATGTTAAAATTACAAATTGGTTTGAAGCATTTGAAGAATTAAAAGATTTAATAAGAGAATCTCAAACAGAACGTAAAATCATCTTTATTGATGAACTTTCATGGATGGATACTCCTAAATCAGATTTAATGGCAGCTTTAGAGTCTTTTTGGAATGGCTGGGCTTCTTTTAGGGATGATATTGTTTTGATTGTTTGTGCTAGTGCTACTAGCTGGATGTTAAAGAAAATCATTCATAATAAAGGTGGTTTATATAATAGACTAACTGAACAAATTCATCTAAATCAATTTACATTAAAAGAATGTGAAGAGTATTTTAATACACAAGGTATTTTAGTGAATAGAATTCAAATACTTGAATACTATATGATATTAGGTGGTGTACCATATTATTATAACTTTATAAAAAAAGGATTAAGTGTAGCTCAAAATATTGATAATATGATTTTTAAGCATGATGCACCACTTAGAGATGAATTTAAGTATTTATTCTCTTCTATTTTTAAAAATCCAGATGTTTATTTAAAAATAATTAGTGCTCTAGCTAAAAAGAAGATAGGTTTAACAAGAGAAGAAATTATAAAATATTCTAAAATAACTAATTCAGGTGACTTATCTACAAAACTTGATGAACTTGAATCTTGTGGATTCATTAGAAAATATAATTGTTTTGGAATGAAAACTAAAGGTGCAATGTATCAAATTATAGACAGTTTTATTATATTCTATTATTCATTTTTAAACGAGGATCCAAATGATGAATATTATTTTGAAAATTTATATCAAACTCCTACTATAAATACTTATTATGGATTTGCGTTTGAACGTGTTTGCTTATTACATATAAATGAAATTAAAGAAAGCTTAGGAATAAGAGGAGTTTCTACTGAATGTAATGCATGGTATTGCAAGAAAGATTTAGATAATGGAATTTTTGGTTCCCAAATCGATTTATTAATTGTTAGAAAAGATCAAATAATTAATTTATGTGAAATGAAGTTTAGTAATGTTGAATATACAATTCCTGATAAAGTTATGCAATCTATCTATACTAAGATTAGTGATTTAAGAACAATAACTAAAACTAAATATGCAATACATCCTACTTTAATTACTCCTATTGGAGTTAAACAAAATTCTAATTCTTTATCTATGCAGGCTATAATTACCTTGGAGGACCTGTTCCATTAAGATAAATAATGATTAAACAAATTTATCTGATAGGATTAATTATAACTATTGTTTGACAAAAGGCAAGAATATGCTATAATAAAAACAGGAATGCAAACGATTCCTAAAAAATGGTGA
>CAVAIM010000066.1:0-3660 GCA_963588755.1 bacterium
CCAATTAGGTGCTCTACCTATTTTTGCTTGCTTACCTTTAGCTTCAAAACACATCTTTGCAATTTCTTCATAAGTATAAGTCTCAGTTCCACCTACTGAATACATCTTATTCTCATCACACATAGTTTCTACAATAAATCTAGCGAAGTCTTCTGTAGCAACAACATTACAAGAATGATTATCCTTACCAAGTAATGAAACTTTACCCTTCTCAATCATAGGTTTAAATACTTTTACAATATCATAAAAATAACCAGTAGGACGATATATAACATAATTCAAACCTGATTTGATTAATTCTTTTTCAAATAAGTATTTAGCATTTACAATGGGTACACCTTCACCCTTATCTGCGTTTATTACTGAAATGTATGCAAAATGTTTAACTGAAGCTTTCTTGGCCTCATTTAGTAAATTTAAGTTACCTTGATAATCTACATCATAATTAGTTAGTGTAGCACTTGCACAAGTTAATCCAACAGTTGATATAACAATATCAACTCCATCTAATAAACCTTCTAAACTTTCTTTTTTAGTTACATCAATACTTCTAAATTCAAATTTAGATTTATCAATACCTTCAATTTCGATATCAGATCTATCTAGTGCAACCACAGAATAGTCTTTCATTATTAATTCTTTTAGGATTTCTCTTCCTAAACGCCCGTAGGCACCTGCTAACGCAATTTTCATTTTTAACACCTTTTTATACTTTCTATATTTCAATTATCTCATTAATATAAGCATTTAACAAGAAAAAAAGAGCCAAGATATAATCTTGACTCAAAACTTGTAAATTATTATTACTTAGTTGTAGTGAATTCGATACCCTTAGCAGTAACTTTAAGGATAGCAGAACCCTTGTCTAATGCTAATTCTTTTGTAGCATAAGCTAAAGCATCAGCATACTTACCAACAACTGGTTGAACACCCCAAGCGAATGCTAGAGATCTAGCTTCAGCATTTGAAGCAACAGCCATGATAACATCAGAAGCAGGACGGAATTGAGAAATCTTCATACCTAGTTCGAAGTCACCTTCGCAAACTACTGCAGAAACTTCAAATTCCTTACAAATAGTAGCAACAGCTAAACCGATTGCATCCTTTTCATCTTTGTCATTTGGACATTCAAGAACATTTTCAATCATCTTGTTGTGATCGATGTCTTGTTCAGCTCTTTCATCAATCTTAGCCATGTAAGAAACAGCTTCTAGAGGGAAATCACCTTGAGCAGATTCACCAGAAAGCATAGTAGCACTAGTACCTTCAAGAACTGCATCATAAACGTCAGAAACTTCTGCACGAGTAGGTCTTGGATTACCTTGCATAGAGTCTAACATTTGAGTAGCTGTAACAACAATCTTACCTGAAGATTGAGCTAAGTAGATCATTTCACGTTGAATTGATGGAACATCCCAAGCTTCAACGTTAACACCCATGTCTCCACGAGCAACCATTACACCATCAGATAATGCAACGATTTCTTCCATGTTTTCAACACCTTCAGTGTTTTCAATCTTAGAGATGATCTTGCAGTGAGTATCATTCTTTGAAGCGAAAATATCACGGATGTCTTGGATATCTTGAGCACGACGAACGAATGATGCAGCTACATAGTCAACACCTTGATCGCAACCCCATTCTAAGTCTTCTTTATCTTTCTTAGAAATGAATTGCATGTTAAGCTTAACACCAGGAACGTTGATGTTCTTCTTGTTCTTTAACTTACGAGAGTTTTCAACACGGCAGATAAGTTCATGAGCTTGTTCATCCTTACCAGTTACCTTTAAACGTAGAAGACCGTCTTCGATTAAAATGAAGTCTCCTTCTTTAACGTCATCATACATACCAGCATATGATACAGCGATCTTTTCTGGAGTACCTTCGATGAAGTTATAATCCATAGTGATACGGATTTCTTTACCAGCTTCTAGCATGATAAATGGATTCTTATGCCAATCTAATTCACCTTGTTCATTAGTTGAACCAACTAAATAACCAGTACGAATTTCTGGTCCTTTAGTATCTAGCATAATAGCTACATTCCAACCATTTTCTTCGTTTAATTCCTTAACGTTCTTAATACGAGCTCCTTGTTCTTCATATGAACCATGAGAGAAGTTCATACGCATAACATTCATACCAGCTTCAATTAAAGACTTAAGTTGTTCTTTCTTTTCTGAAGAAGGTCCAATTGTACAAACAATTTTAGTTTTTTTCATTGATATATATCTCCTTAATAAAATTGGTTAATAATTTACCGCAAATATTATATCATATATCTTTTAGGTTTAACAATATATTTTTTTGTCTTTTGAAACACTTTCATTATAAATGTTTATAAAACAAGTTAAAATTCCTAGAAATCATCAAACGCATAGAAAGTTTTATTAAATCTTGATTTAAATATTTAATGAGATATAATTAAAACGTGTAACATTTAAGGAGATATAAATATGAAATTATTAAAAGGTGCCGCAATCATCGGTCAATCCGGCGGTCCAACATCAGTAATAAATGCTTCTGCTGCTGGAGTATTTATTGAAGCACTTAATCAAGAAGCTATAACTAACGTATTTGGTGCTAAACATGGTATCAAGGGTATTCTTGAAGAAGAATTCTATGATATTTCTAAAGAAGATATTAATGAGCTTAAACTATTAAAAACAACACCTTCTTCAGATATCGGTTCAGTTAGATATAAATTAAAGGACGCATCAGTAGATGATACAGACTACAAGAGAATTCTTGAAGTGTTTAAAAAATATGATATTCGTTATTTCTTCTATAATGGTGGTAACGATTCAATGGATACTTGTAATAAGATATCTAAGTACTTAGCTAATTCAGGATATGAATGCCGTTGCATTGGTATTCCTAAGACAATCGATAACGATTTAGCTGTAACTGACCATACTCCTGGTTATGGTAGTGCTGCAAAGTATATTGCAACAACAATGATGGAAATTGCGCATGATGCAAATGTATATGATACTAAGATGGTTTGTGTATGCGAAATCATGGGTAGAAACGCTGGTTGGTTAACTGCTGCAAGTCAACTTGCAACAGAAGCTGGAGCAGGTCCTGATTTAATTTATTTACCAGAAGTTCCATTCGACTTTGATGACTTCATCTCTAAAGTTGGTGCATTACTAGAAAAGCAACCACATGTATTAATTGCTGTATCTGAAGGTGTTCAAACTCGTGAAGGTAAGTATATTCCTGAATTATTCCATGATCTTGCAAAAGATTCATTTGGTCATGCACAATTAGGTGGTACCGCAACTGTTCTTGCTGAACAAATTAAAAATAAGTTTGGTGTTAAAGTTAGAGGTATTGAATTCAATCTAATGCAACGTTGTGCTCAACATCTTGCAAGTAAGGTTGACGTGACTGAAGCTTACAACGCTGGTAGATATGCAGTTAAGTATGCAATCAAAGGTGTAACAGATAAGATGGTAGGATTTGAAAGAGTTATTAAGGATGGTAAATACTCTTGCAAATACACTCTAATTGATTTAGCATTAGTTGCAAATGATGAAAAGAAAGTTCCACTTGATTGGATTAATGAAGATGGTGTATCTTTAAACCATAAGTTTATCGAATATGTAACTCCATTAATTCAAGGAGATATGAAAGCTCCTCTAGAAAATGGTCTTC
>CAVAIM010000066.1:3670-6049 GCA_963588755.1 bacterium
AAACAAAACTAAATAAAATGAAGCTGCGATTTTTACTTTCGCAGCTTTTTATTTTTGAATATTATATGAATCATCTTTAATATAATCATTAATGTAAGGTTCAATTTTTTCAAGTATTACTTTTTCAACAAATTCTATTCTCTTCTTTCCTATTCTTTTAGTTGAAATTAATACGAGTTCTTCTTTTAAATTTGGATAAGCATTAATTAGTGCTTCCACATCTTCTTTATCATTTTTAAGACATTTGATATATTCTTTTAGTCCATAATTTTTAATAATATAATAAAGTCTAAATATTGCAGCCTCACCATTTACACCTTGATATAAAACTTTATAAGTATGAGCTAGGAGTTTAAATACATCCTCATCAACAGTTGAATCTTTAAATTCATCTAATAAATTATTTCTTAATTGATCATTGATAACATTAATAATTCTAGTTACATCTAGATAAGCTTCATCATCAGTTAAGAAACCTTTTTCAATTTGTACTACTTCCCATTTATTATTTTTAAATGCTTCTTTAACAACATTATATTTACCATTACTCTCAACAATAGAACCTCTAAAATTATAAGTCATATCGTAATAATAATTTTCGTTTGTTACAATTCCTACTTCTTTACTTATAATATTTATGATTCTAGTCTTAAAGAAACTAACTGACATAGATTCAGCAAATTTCATAATAACATTATCAATAAATTCATCAAATTCATAATCAATTTTATTGTATAAGATATCTTTAATTTCTATACGTGAGAAATCTCTTGCACGTGCATAAAAATCCGACATTTGAAAGGTAACTGATGCTTCATATAAAGAGGCAATTAAATATTTAAATTTGTTTTCTAAACTTGAATATTCATAATTAAACTCATTTAAGATATCTAAGTATTTATTAAATTTTTCTACATCTTCTTTTTCTTTTTTAATGTCTTTTCTTGATTTTGCATCTCTACTAAAACAATCCTTTAATATATACATTGAACCTACTAACATATATACACATAAAAATATAAGTTCTAATACATTTACATAGGATTGTTTAGAATCAATTTTTGCAAATACAGCACAGATTAATGCAAATATACCTAAATAAATGATTATTTGCATTATTTTTTTAATTATAAACTTAGAATCTTTCATGGTCTCACCCGACTTTAAAAATAATTATACAATAAATATAAAAGAAAAGAAGCACATATTTGTACTTCTTTAATAATTTTTATCTAGGTGAACCTCCACCTTGACCTGGGTTTCCACCTTGTCCTCCTTGTCCATGATTACCTCCTTGACCACCTTGACCTGGGTTTCCACCTTGACCGCCATTTGATGAGGCAGTTACATTTGAACTAACAGTTACTGTAGTAGTATTTGTACCTAAAGTAAATGTATAGCTAGAACCACTAGTAATGCTTGGGGAAGCAAATACAATTTCACCAAAACTTTGACTAACTGAAATAGTATATGATTCATTATTTCCGCTTATAGTTAAAGTATTAGTACTTGATGTATTAGATAGAGCAGTAGTTTCAATTACATAATTAGAACCAGTTGCACTAAAGTTTTGTGTTTCAGTCATTCCACTTGCACCAATTGCAATTACAAATGCTCCCGCAAAACTAATTGTGCTATCCGCATCAATTGCACTATCAGCTCCGCTTGTAGGACCTAACACTAATACTGTTCCTGCATTGAAACTAATTGAACCATTAGAGTCTAGACCGTCACCTTTTGCGTTAACTGATACATATGAACCATCAAAATTAATAGATAAATCAGAATAATCACTAGTTGAGTAATCACTTGCCGCATTAACACCATCATCACTTGCACTAAGGATTGCTGTACCACCTTCAAAATAAATATGAGCTGCTTCTACTGCTTCATATGAATTTGTTACAGTAAGTACTGTATCATCGCCCTTAAGGTAGAAATCATGTTCTGGTGCAAATCCCTTGTTTCCAGCATTTACAGTAACTTGTGATCCACCTTCAATAGTTGTATCACCATAATCAACCTTACTTGCAGAATCTGTTGATGTAATATTTACAATAGCTCCGTCAGTAATAGTTAAATTATAAGATGTACTTGCTACCTCTAATTCAGTGCTTGCATCAGTAGATAGAGTATACTTAAGTGCTCCAACCTTTAAACCTTTTGAAGATTGAACTAATGCATAATATCTAGAGTAGTTTGTACCAACAACATCTTTAGACATCTTCTTATATGAAGAACCTGACTTGCTCCACTTAAAGTCATCATCTTCTAGTTCATATTCTTCTATATTAGCGCTTGAATAACTTACAAATGAACCTTGAGTTGTAATGTTAGTTTCTCCACCACTAATAGTTAGAGTAGTGTTTGCTTGTATAC
>CAVAIM010000067.1:0-5878 GCA_963588755.1 bacterium
AAAGTAGAATCCACTTTTTTTTAAGTGTCTACTTTATAGGGTCTATTTTAATTTGGTGACTTCTTTTCTATTGATTTTTTTCTTCTTGTTTGATATGATTTTAAATTGTGATTTTTTGAAAGTTAGTACTATTAAATAACTTTCAATTTAATTGTAAAAATGATATAATTTTTAGTGTTTATGAAAGGAGGCACTTTATGGCAGATAATATAAAGAAAAGTAATTTAGAACGTTTACAAAAAATTATGGCCTCTTGTGGTGTTGCGTCTAGAAGAAAGTGTGAAGAATTAATTTTAGCTGGTAAAGTTACTGTAAATGGAGTTGTAGTAAAAGAACTTGGTACTAAGGCTTCTTATAGTGATGAAATTAGAGTTAATGGAAACCAAATAGCTAAAGAAGAAAAAGTTTACTATGTATTAAATAAACCTACTGGTTATTTAACAGCAGCAAGTGATGAACTTGGTAGAAGAACTGTTATGGATTTAATTGAGGAACAAGATTTAGTTAATAGAATCTTCCCTATTGGTAGACTTGACTATGATACTAGTGGTTGCCTACTTCTAACTAATGATGGTGATTTAGCTTTAAAGTTAACTAAATCAAGTAATAATATTGAAAAGGAATATTTAGTAAGAGTTAGAGGATGCCTAAAGAATGAAGACCTTGATAAGATTAGAAAAGGTGTTGTAATTGATGGCAAGAAGACTAAGAAGAGTAAGGCAAAGATTTGTGAATATGACAAAGAATTTGATACTACTCAAATTAGTATAATCATTACTGAAGGTAGAAATAGAGAAATCAGAAAAATGTTTGACTCTATTGGTTTTGAGGTTAAGAAATTAAAGCGTGTTCGTTTCGCATGTATCACTTGTGAAGGATTAGCTTTAGGACAATATAGACCTCTAAAGATTAAAGAAGTTAAAACATTATATAGTTTATAATTATTATTGTGATATAATAATAAAAGAAATTGAAATTAAGGTGAATCGGATGAAGAACTTTCAAGTAGCAATAGATGGACCTGCTGGTAGTGGTAAGTCATCTATTTGTCAAATAGTAGCCAATAGACTTGGCTTTACACATATCGATACAGGTGCAATGTATAGAGCTGTTACGCTTGAAGCTATGCGTAGAGAAATAGATTTGGCAGATGAAGATCAATATAATTTTATTGATTCTATTAATTTAATTTATGAAGGAAATAAGACTTATCTTGAAGGTGAAGATGTATCTGATGAAATTAGATCTGTTCCTGTTACAAGAAGTGTATCAACTGTTTGTGCACTTAAGCGTGTAAGAGATAAGATGCTATACTTTCAAAGAGAAAGTGCCAAAAGAGGTCTTGTTTTAATGGATGGTAGAGACATTGGTACTGTTGTATTACCTGAAGCTGATTTAAAGATTTTCTTAACAGCTGATCCTAGTGAGAGAGCTAAAAGAAGATTAAAAGAATTAGTTTTAAAGGGTGAACAAACAGACTATGAAACTGTTTTAGAAGACATTAAGACAAGAGATTACAAAGATTCTCATAGAGCTATTGCCCCTCTAAAGAAGGCGCAAGATGCAATTGAGGTAGATACTACAAATATGACAATTGAAGAAGTTGCAGATACTATTTGTAATATTATAAGTGAAAGGATAAAGTAAAAGTTATGGAAAACAATATGAGTATGGAAGAACTACTAAATGAAAGTAGTGAAAGTGTTAAGGTTGGAACTATTGTAGAAGGTACTATTGTACAAATAGATCCTAGACAAATTTTCGTTGATATTAATCAACCTACTGAAGGTGTAATTTATTTAAATTATTATACAACTGATAAGAATGTTACTTCTTTTGAAGGTTTAGTACACATTGGTGATGTAATTAAAGCTAAGGTTACTAAGGTTGAAGAAAACAAGGAAGGTACAGTTATTCTACTTTCTTGTCTAGATTTACTTAGAGAAAAAGTTTATGCCGAATTAAAGGCTAAGGTAGCTGAAGGCGTAGTTGACGTAACAGCTAAGGTTGTTAAGGTTAACGAAAAGAGCTATGAATTATCTTATAATGGTGCTCGTTTATTTATGTCTATTAAGGATGTAAAGGAAGAACTTAAGAAAGGTGATTCAATTGATGTTAGAATTACTGAAGTTAGTGAAGAAAAGGGATTATGTTTCTGCTCTCACTATCTAATTGTTAAGGAACAAAGAGAAAAACAACATCAAGAATATCTTGCTCAAAAGGAAAAAGAACATCAAGAATATGAAGAAGCAAGATCAAAAGAAATTGAATCTTTAACTGTAGGAAGCGAAGTGGAAGGTACTGTTTCTAAGATTTTACCTTATGGTGTTATTGTTAAATTTGACAAGGCTCAAGGTTTAATTAAGATGAGAGACTTAGACCATAATTTCGTTAAGGATCCTAGCACTGTTGTTCAAGTTGGTGACAAGGTCAAAGTTAAGGTTGTAAAGAACGAAAATGGTAAGCTTGAATTATCAAGAAAAGATTTAATTGAATCTCCATATCAAACTTATGTTAAAGCTCATCACGTAAGTGATACTGTTAAGGGTAAAGTTATTACTAAATTAGCATTTGGTATGTTACTTGAATTAGATAAGGATGTAACAGGTTTACTTCATAAGTCTGAATTTTCATGGAATCCTAATGATAATTTAATGGCTTCTACATTAATCGGTGATGAACTTGAAGTTGCAATCATTAAGACTGATGATGCAAATGAAAAGATTTCTCTATCTATTAAGGCTTTAATTGACAATCCATGGTCAAGAGTTGAAGCTAAGGTTGGAGATGAAACTGAAGCACAAGTTACTGAGGTTTCTTCTAAAGGTTTAAAGGTTTCAGCTTTCGGTGTTGATGGATTTATTCCAGCAAGATCTGTAGTTCTTGAAGGTAAGAGCCAAAAGATTGAAGACTACTACAATGTAGGAGATAAGGTTAAGTGTATTGTTACTGAAGTAAATCCTAAGAAGTGGGTTTTAACTTTAGACCAAAAAGCTTATAAGTATAAACAAGAACGTCTTGAATTTGACAAGTATATGTCAAATGAAGAAGATAATATTAAATCTACAACTATTGGAGATTTATTAAAAAAAGAATTAAATAAATAATATAAAGGAGAGTTACCTATGTTATCAAAGGTTGCTATAGTAGGTCGCCCTAACACGGGTAAATCTACTTTGTTCAATCGTATTATTGGACAAAGATTATCAATTACAGATGATACTCCAGGTGTTACTAGAGATAGAATTTATGCAAAGAGTGAATGGCTTGGTCATGAATTCTCTCTAATTGATACTGGTGGTATCGAAATTAAAGATGCACCATTCAGATCTGAAATTCAAGCTCAAGCTGAGATTGCGATGGAAGAAGCTGATGTCATTATTATGTGCTGCGACGGAAGAAGCGGTGTTACTGATGATGATACATATGTTGCAAAATTATTATATAAAACAAATAAACCAGTCATTCTTGCAGTAAATAAGATTGATGATTCAAAATACATCGACAATACTTATGAATTCTATTCATTAGGTTTAGGTGAACCAATCATTGTAGCTGCATTACATGGTGTTGGTGTTGGTGATTTACTTGATAAAGTATGTGAAGTATTACCACAAAAGAAGGATAAGATTTATGATAATTCTATTCCTTTCTGTTTGGTAGGTAGACCAAACGTTGGTAAATCAAGTTTAGTTAACGCACTACTTAACAATGATAGAGTTATTGTTTCTGATATTGCAGGTACTACAACTGATGCGATTGACACACCATTTAAGGCTTATGATAAGGATTACGTAGTTATCGATACTGCAGGTCTTAGAAAACGTGGTAAGATTTATGAAAATCTTGAAAAGTACATGGTATTACGTACTATTGATGCGATTGAAAGATCTTCAGTTGTTTTACTAGTACTTGATGCAAGTGAAGGATTCATTGATCAAGATAAGCACGTTGCTCAATACATTGATGAATATAATAGACCATGTATCATTGTTGTAAACAAGTGGGATACTGTAGAAAAAGATTCTAATGCGATGGCTGAATGGACAAAGAAGATTAGAGCTGAATTTAAGTTCTTAGATTACGCACCTATCGTATTCTTATCAGCACTTGAAAAAACAAGAGTTCAAACATTATTTGAACCTATTAATCAAGCGTTTGAAGCTTATCATAAGAGAGTATCTACATCTATTTTAAATAATGTATTTACTGACGCTCTTGCAATGTTCCCTGCTTCTGAATTCCATGGTGGTAAAGCTAAGTTCTACTATATTTCACAAGTTGGTGTAGAACCACCTACATTTGCAATATTCTTAAATGAACCTAATTATGTTCACTTTTCATATTTAAGATACATTGAGAACCAATTAAGAAAGAATTTTAATTTCTATGGTACTCCAATTAAACTAGAACTTAGAAAACGTGATTAATTAATATGGAAATTAAGATTACTGTATTAGTTATATACTTACTATTGTTAATTTTATCTACTGCCTTTATCATTTATAGAAGATATAAAAAAGTTTCTATAAATGTTGGTAGTAAAAAGTACGAAATATTAAATCATGATTATTTTATAAGAATTGTACTTTCTATATTAGATGTTATACTTATTATCCTTACTATTAATTTAATATTCATGGAATCTAATAGCCAGTATTTAATAATAAGTGTATTGTTGTCATTTTTAGTTAGTGCATTTTTAATGGTATTAATTGAACTATATACTATTCTTTTCCTTGTAGTTTATTCAAATAATAATATATATTTATTCTTAAATGGAGAAATTGCAGTATTTGAAAGAAATAGAGTTCATTTTATGCAAAAGAATAATCATACTTTAATGTATTATAAGGATGATTTAGTATTTGATACAAAAAAACATATAAATTTAAAGAAGATTAGTAAATAAAGGAGAAGTTTTAATAGCTTCTCTTTTTCTTTTGTCTTAAAAATACAAATTTTATAAAAATTTTACTTTTTGTAGTATAATAAATACAAATAGTTTTATAGTTGGAGAATATGGTATGGAAGAAATATGGGATTTATATACGAAAAATAGGCAAAAAACTGAATATACTGTCCAAAGAGGAAATATAATACCAGAAGGATATTATCATGCGGTAGTTGATGTATTTGTTGTAAGTAATAGTAATAAAGTATTACTTGTAAGAAGAGCTCTAGATAAAGATGTATACCCAGGCCTTTGGGAAACTGGTGCTGGAGGTTCGGTGCTAAGTGGTGAGACCATGACTCATGCAGCGCTTAGAGAACTTAGGGAAGAAACAGGAATAAATGCAAAAAAGGCTCATGTTTTCGCAACCGATTCATCTAAAATATCAATTTATACAGAATTTTTAGTACGTGTTAAAGATGATCAAGAGATTACTTTATCTGATGAATCTATTGAATATAAATGGGTGAGTTTTGATAGATTTTTAAATATATTAAAATATGATCCTTACTTTATGCCTAGTAAGCGTAATAGACTTTTAAAAAACTTAAATAAATTAAAACAATTTATGAATAAAAGTTATATGTGAAAAAAATGTGTAAATTAGTTATCATAATATTTTACTAAAAAAAATAATATGTATAATATAGTTAAATAAACAAGGAGGATTAATATATGCCAATTAGTTATGAAGATTATATTAAATTATCAAGAAAAGAAAGAGAAGACTTACTAGAAACTGCAACTGAAGAAGAAAAGCAAGTTTATGTAGATTATGCAATAAAAGCTGGAGAAGAAGCTAAAGCAAAAAAAGAAGAAAAACCACATAAGGAATATAGTGAAGCTGAAATTAAAGCTAAAAATCAAGCCAAAGTATTAAATCAACAATATAGAATAAGTAAAGATTCTATTGTTGATATGTGT
>CAVAIM010000068.1:0-5827 GCA_963588755.1 bacterium
AACTCAAGAGGAATATAATAAGGTTAAGCAACAAATCAAGGATGTTGATGCGAAGAAGATTACTATATCACAACGTATTGGTGAACAAAACATTAAGATTGGTACTTACTATACAAAGATTGATGATTTAGATAAAGAATTAAAAGATGTTAATGAATTCTTAAGCAAGATTGCAGCTGACAATCTATCTTTAGATAAAGATGCAAGAAATGAATATGATTCTTTAGTATCTCAAATGTCTATTGAAAGAGCTTATAAGAATTGTGAATCTAGACTTGATAATGAAAATTCTAACTTCAATAATATTTCTCAAGGTATTATTAATAAACAAAGCGATTATGTTCAAAAGTTCAATTCTAATTTATCAATAGGTCTACCTTATGTAGATAACTATATGCAAGAATTACAAAAACTTGAAAAGAGTGAACTTGTAAAATATGAAGCTAAGGTTAGAAATGCAAGAGAAACTGCTGAATTAATCTTTAAGGAAGATTTTATTTCTAAGTTAAGAGAAAGAATTCTAAAAGCTGAAAGTGAAATCCAAAAGATTAATGATACATTAAAGAACATTCCATTTGGTAATGATACTTATGAATTCACATTCCCTAAGTCTAAGGAATATGGTGCATTCTATGATATGTTTAAATCAAATGACATAGTATCTGGTGATACAATGTTTACTGTTGAATTTGAAAAGACATATAATCAACAACTTGATGAATTATTTACTGCAATTGCAAGTGAATCTTTAGATGATAATAAGTCATTTAAGAAGTTTACTGATTATCGTACATATATGGATTATGACATTAAGATTACTAATAAATACGGTGAGTATATGTTATACTCTAAGGTATTTAGAGATAAATCCGGTGCTGAAACACAGGTTCCATTCTATGTAGCAATCATCGCATCATTTGTACGTATCTTCGTTCAAAACAAGAAATCAACTATTGGTTTAATCATGTTCGACGAAGTATTCAACAACATGGACAACACTCGTATCGAAGCTATGCTTGAATTCATGAATTCAATGCCAATTCAATACATTATCTCTTGTCCTCCTGGAAAGATGAACTTAATTGCTCCATTTGTTGACACTACTTTAATTACTATCAGAAGAGACACTAAGGCTCAAGTTCAAGACATCACTCGTAAGAAGGATGAAGAAATTGAAGTTGAAAGTGATGAAGACGAAGTATTAGAAACTATAGGTGAATAATATGGGATTATTTTCAAAGAAGAGTCAAGAAGTAGAGGAACAAAAAGTTCCTGCAGATCAAAGAATAATTTCTCAATTTGTTACTGACAGTGATTATGAAGCTGCTCAATTAGTAGACAAGATGAAAAATGGTCATCCTCTATTATTAAATTTTAAAAAGCTTGATTTAACTGCTTGTAATAAATTACTTTCATTCTTCGTAGGTGCTACTTATGCACTTGAAGGAAAAACAATTAAAATCAATGAGCGTACTTATTTATTTGCGCTTAAAGCTGAATTTGAAGATGGAACGCTAGATAATTATATCGAAGACGTTGCAAATAACGATTAAATATCGTAAAATATATACATAAAATTCTTTGAAACAGACGGAATTAAACAAAAGGTTTAAAAGCGACTAGTGATGGTGAAAGACTAGAATACTTGTTTAATTTAGATCACTGTGGAGATGATTGTACGATGAGTACAATCCGTATTAAGGCGTTAACTTGTAATGAGTGCAATTATATTATTTATAATTGAACAAAGGTGGTAACACGTTAATTAGCGTCCTTTATTTTAAGGGCGCTTTTTTATTTTGGAGGTTTTAAAAATGTCAGAATTTAAAGATTCCATTAATCTTGGTCATACTGATTTTGAAATGCGTGCAAATCTTGCAAACAAAGAACCAAAGATTCAAGAAGAATGGGCAAAAAAGAATGTTTATAAGAAGAGACTAGAAAAGAATGAAAAATGTGAACAATACACTATTCATGATGGTCCTCCTTATGCAAATGGTAATATCCATTTAGGTCATGCATTAAATAAGATTTTAAAAGATTTTATTGTACGTTATAAAAATATGAATGGTTTCTATTCTCTATATATTCCAGGTTGGGATACTCACGGTCTTCCTATTGAAAATGCAATTCAAAAGAAGGGTGTAAATAGAAAAGAAGTATCTATTCCTGAATTTAGAGATTTATGTGATAAATACGCTCATGAACAAGTTGAAACTCAAATGGCTGGATTCAAGCGTTTAGGTGTTGAAGCTGATTTTGATCATCCATATATCACACTACAACATGAATTTGAACGTGATCAAATTAGAGTATTTGGTAAGATGGTTGAAAAAGGTTTAATCTATAAGGGATTAAAGCCAGTATATTGGTCTCCATCTAGTGAATCTGCATTAGCTGAAGCTGAAATCGAATATAAGGATATTACTTCAAAGGCTATTTATTTCACATTTGATTTAGTTGATGGTAAAGGTATTTTAGAAAATGCTAAACTTGCTGTATGGACAACTACTCCATGGACTCTACCATGTAACGTTGCAGTTGCAGCTAACCCTGAACTTGAATATGTAGTATTCAATTCTAATAAGGGTAAGATTGTTTGTGCTGCTAACTTACTTGAAAAGTTAAGTGCTAAATTAGGTTTAGAAAATGTTACTGTATTAGGTAAGGTTGTTGGTACTGAACTTGAAAATTTACATGTTAACCATCCATTATATGAAAGAGAAAGTTTAGTAATCAATGCTGATTACGTAACTGATACTGATGGTACAGGATTTGTACACATTGCACCAGGTTATGGTGAAGATGACTATCAAGCAGCTAAGAAATATAATCTAGATGTTTTAGTTTATGTTGATGATCATGGTGTTCAAGGTAAGGATGCAGGAAAATATGCAGGTCTTTACTATGAAAAGTCAGAAGATCCAATTATTGAAGATTTAAAAGAGAATGGATCACTTCTATTATTAGACCCAATCACTCACTCTTATCCTCATGACTGGAGAACTAAGAAGCCAGTTATTTTCCGTGCTACAGCTCAATGGTTTGCATCAATTGATCCAATTAAGGATGAAATCTTAGATGCAATTCATAATCAAGTTAAGTGGGATCCAGTTTGGGGTGAAGTTAGACTTGGTAATATGATTAAGGAACGTCATGATTGGTGTATTTCTCGTCAAAGAGCTTGGGGTGTACCTCTACCAGTATTCTATTGTGAAGATGGTGAAGCTATTCTTGATCCTGAAGTAATTGAACATGTTGCAAAGATTTTCGAAGAATATGGTTCAACTGAATGGTATAGAAGAGATGCTAAGGATTTACTTCCTGAAGGTTATACTAATTCTCATTCACCTAATGGTAAGTTTAGAAAAGAAACTGACATCATGGACGTTTGGTTCGATTCAGGTTCTTCATACATGACTTTATTAAGAAGAGGATTAAAGTTCCCTGCTGATTTATATCTTGAAGGTTCTGACCAATATAGAGGTTGGTTCAATTCATCTATTATCACATCAGTTGCAAACTTCGGTATTGCACCATACAAGAAGGTATTATCTCATGGTTTCACACTTGATGGTAAGGGACAAAAAATGTCTAAGTCTTTAGGTAATACAGTTGATCCAATTAAGGTATGTAACACTCAAGGTGCTGATATCTTACGTTTATGGGTTGCAAATGTAGACTTTAGAGCTGATATGGTTATGTCAGATGATTTATTAAAACAAGTATCTGATTCATATAGAAAGATTCGTAACACTATTAAGTTCATGTTAGCAAACATTGATGGATATAATCCAAATGAAGAAAAAGTTGAATTTGATAAGTTACCAAATGTAGATAAGTTCATGTTAATTAAGACTAATGAACTTGTTAAGAATGTAAAAGAAGCTTATGATAACTTCCAATTCAATGATGTATGTAAGTTAATCAATTCATTTGTTGCAAATGAACTTTCATCATTCTATCTAGATTTCACTAAGGATATCTTATACATTGAAGAAGCTAAGAGCTTTGCACGTGTATCAGTTCAAACTGTTCTTTATGAAATTGTTAAATCATTAATCCTAATTGTAGCTCCAATTATTCCTCACACTGCAAGTGAAGCTTATGGCTACTTACCATATCATACTGAAGAAGATGCATATCTAGATAACTTACCTGAAGTTAAGGATTATTCTAAATATGATGACCTACTTGCAAATTACAATAAGTTCATGCAAGAATATCGTCCTCAAATCTTAAAGGCATTAGAAGATGCAAGAGCAGCTAAGATTATCGGTAAGTCATTTGGTGCTAAGTTAGTAGTTACTTTAAATGATGATGCAAAGAAAGTATTTGATGCATTAAATGCTAATATTGCTCAAATCTTAATCGTTTCTGAAGTTGAATATAAATCAGGTGATAGCTTCAAGGTTGAAGTAAGTCCAGCGGTTGGTGAAGTTTGTGAAAGATGTCGTGCAACAGTTCCATTCTTAACTCCATCTAGCCTATGCCCAAGATGCCAAGCTATCGTAGAGAAGATAAATGAGAATTCTAATAACTAATGATGATGGATATGAATCAAAATTGATTCATATCCTCTATGATAAATTAGTATCATTAGGTCATGATGTAATATTAGTTGCACCAAATAAAAATAATTCGTGCATTTCAAGTGCAATGAGATTTTGGGAGTATAAGGATAATCATTTAACTAAAGTAGAAGAAAATAAATATACACATCCTGGTACACCAGTTGATGGTATATATTACTACTTTAAAGAATTTGAAGCTCCAGATCTTGTAATATCAGGTATCAATAACGGACTTAATGCAAGTTATGATGTTTTATATAGTGGTACAATAGGTGCTGCAAGTGAGGCTATTAACAAGGGCGTATATGCAATTGCAATTTCAGCTGATGTTGATTCAACTGAAGAAAACATTGATAAGGGTCTAAATATAATATTAAATAAAGTATTTAATGAAAAAGTTTATTCAAATAAATTTGTATATTCTTTTAATATTTGTGAAAATATTATTTATGACACTATCAAATTATGTCCTTTAAATGTACCTCAAAAATATAATGAAAACATCTTACTTAAATATAAAGATGAATTACCTATTAAATATTCCTACTTTGGAAATATAGGTATCGATACTGATTTATATTATTTATTTTCAGGTTATATAACTTGTACACCAATACATGTTGATAGAACAGATTATCAAAATCTTGAAAAAAGTGCATGTTTTTTTGACAAATAAGGCTAAAAATGATAATATTTAAATACTGGATGTGATATTATGCTATTTCAATATTATTTTTTAAAAGAGACTTCAAGAAGCTATGATAAGTCTGAACTTATAACTTATTTAAAAGCTCAAAAATACACATCTTATGAAGAAGATGGAATAATCAAGAAGATTTATTATAATAATACTTGTCTAGGATTTAAAGCTACATTTGTAATTAGTAATAAATCAGAAATACCACATCTTGACAGAGTAGGCGGTAACTTTCTAGATACTAATTTCTATGTTGAATTTGATATATTAACTAACGAGTATAAAGTAAATAAATTAATTGATATATTACAAGTAATATGTTCGGAATTTGAATTTTATGCATACAATAGTTTATTTGAAAAGCCAGTTAAGTGTGATAGAGAAGTCATGCTTAATGTATTAAGAGCTAGTAAGAATATGTATAAGAAACTTCGTGAAAAAGAGGGTTCTGACGAATTCGTTAAGTATGCAAAAATGGCTCCTGAAAAGTTAGAAAAAGTTTATAGTTATTTAGAAATTAGAGATAATGTTCTAAAAGAAAATAATTGTGATGGAC
>CAVAIM010000069.1:0-5662 GCA_963588755.1 bacterium
AGAGAATAATTTCTTTGTAAAGAACCTTGAAACTGTTCAAGGAGATGAAAAAGATATCATCATCTTATCTACTACATTCGGGTTTAATAAAGAACATAAATTAAATATGAACTTCGGACCTATCAATAGAGAAGGTGGATATAGAAGATTAAACGTTGCGATAACACGTGCTAAAGAGAAACTAATTGTAGTATCTAGCTTAAGATATACTGATCTAGATTCAAAGAAGCTTACTAATGACGGACAACGCTTCTTAAGAGACTTCTTAAAATATGCAGAAGAACGTGATACAAATACCTTTGTATCAGGTGAGGCTTCAAATAACTTTATTAGTGTATTAGGTAAAAAGATTAATGAATATGGATATAAGGTATTATTTAATATAGGTATTAACTCTTATAAGATTGATTTAGCAATCCTTGATAAAACAGACTCAAATAAGTGTGTATTTGCAGTATTAACTAATTCAGATAACTATTACGGCTTGAAGAGTATTAAAGATAGAAATTATTTAATAGATAATATTCTAAACTTAAGAGGCTTTAAGATTATGCATCTAAATAGTGTATATTCTGTAGAGCGTCTAGATGAGATTGCAAAAGATATTATCTCTCAAATAGAAAATAAAGAGATTAGTTTAAAAGAGAATGTTATTAATACACAAGAACAATTATATAAAGAAGAAGATAATCATGTACTAGATGTATTTAGTTTATTTGATTCTTATCCTAATATCATATCTATTATTGATACTGAAGCTAGAATGAAGAATACTTGTGAAGATAAGATATATAATATTGTATCTCAAGCTTCTCCTATTGCAATAGATGAGCTTAAGCGTCTTATAGCGGAACCTTTCTTTAATTCTAAATTAGATGATGAACTAAGTGCACATATTGACAAAGCTATATCTAATTTAGTTAAAGAATCTAGAGTTTATAAGATTATAGGATTCTTAATTAAACCAAGTGATATATTATCTCTTCATTTTAGAAAATATGATTCACTTAATCCATATAATAGAAAGATTGAACATATCTATATTGAAGAACTTGAGGCAGGATTTACTGCAGTAATCTCTTATGTTAAACAAACAACTACTAATCTTTTATATGAAACATTTAATCAACTTTTAGGATATCCTCTTAATTCTAAGGAAACTGAAAGAATATTTAAAAGATGTGTTAATATATTAAAAGAAAAGGATGTTATCTCACTTGAAGGTAACTTGGTTACTTATAATTAGTTGAAAAATCTTGTGATAAAGAGTAAAATATTTTAGATTTAGAGGTATTTTATGGCACGACTTACATGGAAAGCTGGTAATATGTTAAATCCATTACCAGTGGTAATGGTTACAAGTGAATATGAAAATAAAACTAATGTATTTACTGTTGCGTGGTGCGGTAATATTTGTACTAATCCCGCAATGGTATCTATATCAGTTAGAAAAAGTAGATACTCTTATGAATTAATAAAAAAATCTGGTGAGTTTGTAATTAATCTTGTTACTGAGGATTTAGTTAAAGCTTGTGATTATGCAGGAGTTAGATCAGGACGTGATCACGATAAGATTAAAGAACTTAATCTTCACTTAAATAGAATAGAGGATTATAAGACTCCTGGTTTACTTGAAAGCCCTGTAAATCTTGTTTGCAAACTAGAACAAATTATAGAACTAGGAAGTCATGATTTATTTATCGCAAAAGTAATGGCTGTAAACGTAGATGATTCGCTTTTAGATGAAACTGGCAGATTAAATCTTGAGAGAGCTAAACTCGTATCCTATTCTCATGGAGAATATTATGAGCTAGGTAAATACTTAGGTAAGTTCGGTTTTTCAGTTAAAAAGTAGGTGGTATTATGGAAAAGAAAAAAAAGAAACATAAATCACCTTACTTTTGGATTATCATTTCATTCCTTTCAGTTATAGTGATTGGTACTATTTTATTAATGATACCATTTTCTACAACTAAAGAAGGTGGACTTACCCTGTTAGAATCATTCTTTACAACAGTTTCTTGTGTTTGTGTTACAGGATTAACTGTTATACCAAACCCTGGTGAGACTTTTACTACATTTGGTAAGTTTGTAATGTTAATCTTAATTGAAATAGGTGGATTATCATTCTTAACCCTAACTGTATTTTTCTTAAGTGCATTTAAGATTAAACTAGGTATTTCAGAATCTTTCTTAATGAGAGAACAATTAGGACAAAATACTTTAAGAAATTTAGAAGTCTTAATCAAGAAAATAGTAAGATTAACTCTAATTATTCAAGCTATAGGTGCCATCATTACTACATTTATAATTTATTTTTCTAAAGATTCTAATCTATCATTTACCTTCTGGGAATCATTTAAAATAGGTGTATTCCATTCTATTTCTACATTTAATAATGCTGGATTTGATATCTTCGGAACTCCTTATTCAATGATACCATATGCGGCCAATGTACCACTTAATATTATTACAATAATACTTATTATTTTAGGTGGATTAGGTTTTGTAGTAATTATTGATATAGGACAAAAGAAGAGTTTTAGAAAACTTACTCTGCATTCAAAGATAACCTTAGTTACTACAACCGTTTTAGTTGTAGGAGGAGCTATTTTAATTAAATGTTCAATGTTTAATGATATGACGCTACTTGAAGCTTTATTCTTATCAGTAACTTCAAGAACATGTGGTTCAACCACTTATGATTTATCCAAGATTTCAAATGCTTGTTACTGCATTGTATTAATATTAATGTTTATTGGTGGCTCTAGTGGATCTTGTGCTGGAGGAGTAAAGACAAGCACAATATTTGTTGTAGTAGTATTTATTTTCTACTATATCAAGGGTAAGACTCCACGTGCTTTCTATAGAAAAATATCTAATAAGATATTATTAAAGTCACTGGCTTTAATAAACTTTGCATTAATGTTTAATATAATAATGACTGCCTTAATTTGTGCATTTGAGACAGGAAACCCTGATATCGAATTCAAGGCTATCTTGTTTGAACAAGTATCAGCTTTCTCTACAACTGGTCTTTCTTTAGGAATAACAGAAAGTCTTACAGTGGGATCTAAGATATTACTTTGTATTTCTATGTTTGTAGGACGTGTAGGACCTTTAACATTCATGGCTATGATGAATAAGCAATGGTTATATGAGAGTGAAGAGAAAGTTAAGTATGTAGAAGAAAACGTTATGATTGGTTAGGTGAGAGAAAATGAAAAAAAAGAAAGTATTAGTAATAGGTCTTGGAAGATTCGGACTTAATATTGCAAAATCTTTAATAGATGTAGATACAGACGTACTTGGTATCGATATTGATTCTTCAAGAGTTGAGAAGGCAAGTGAATTCTTACCATTCTGTGAAATTTGTGATACCTCAAAGCTTGATGTATTAGAAGAAATTAACGCAGGCACTTATGATTGTGCAATTGTATCAATTGGTAACTTACAATCTACATTCTTAACTGTTGCGAACTTATCAGAACTACATGTTAAAAGAATTATTGTAAGATTAGAATCTAGTGAATATGAGAATGTCTTAAGAAAATTAGGTGCTACTGATATTATTATCCCTGAAATATCAGCCGCAAACTCTCTAGCTCATGAAATCATATCTAATAATGTCTTAGACTATTATCAAATTGATGATGATTATGGTGTAGTACAAGTATTTATTAATGAACACTTTGAAGCTAAAACTTTAATAGAACTTGATTTACGTAATAAATATGATGTAAACATTGTTGGTATTTTAAGAAATAAGAAATTCTTTATTCCTAAAGGTACTGATACTATTAACCCTCTTGATACTATCTTAGTAGTAGGAAGAGATAAGAATATTGCAAAACTTGAGGAGATTAATGAATAATGGAAATATTTATTAGATATGTATCAATCTTCTTAATGTTTTGTTTTGTTGGTTGGTTAATTGAAGTATGTTATCGTTCATTTAAGACTAAACATTTAGTTAACCCAGGTTTCATGGTTGGTTGTGCACTACCTATCTACGGTACAGGTTGTGTAATATTGTATGTGATAGCTGATAGTCATATAGTGACTCCAAATGATTCGTTAACTGTTCTTATTAAATGCTTAATATGTGCTGTATTAATGACAGTTGTTGAATATATTGCAGGTATAATCAGTTTAAAGGTTTACCACAATAGATTATGGGACTACTCTAATAGATGGGGTAATCTTCAAGGTATTATTTGTCCTCAATTCTCACTTTATTGGGCAATACTTTCATGTGTATTTATTATCTTTGTACATCCTTTAATTAGGACGGTTACAGATTATATAATTGCCACTCCATATCTATATTTATTACTTGGTATATTTATTGGTATATTCTTAGTAGATTTATTCTATTCTCTAAGATTAATGGACAAGTTAAGAGATTATGCAAAGAAACACAATATAGCACTAAACTTCGAAAAGTTGAAGGTATCTATGCGTACTAAGTTTATTCGTGCAAATGAAAAGACTATATCTAGTTTCAATGAATTTAAATTACGTCATAAATTAAGTGAAATATTTGATAATAAGCAAGAAGATGTACTAGATAAACTTGATGATGAGAAGGAAAATGTTAAAAAGAAAAAGTAATTTATAGTAAATCACTAGTAGTAGACTTATAAAGTTTACTACTTTTCTTTTGTTTTAAATGTTATACACCTTTAAAATTAAGGCATTTTCTTTTATAATTAAATAAAAATTAAAATGAGGTGTAGAAATGTCTGTTATTTTAGTTACAGATTCTTCAGCTGATATAAGAGGCGAAGAAATTAATAAATTAAATATAAAAGTTGTACCACTTAAGGTTAACTTTGGTAATAAAGAATATAAAGATGGTGTTGATTTATCGGTTGATGAATTCTATTCACTTTTAGAAAGTGAAAAAGAATTCCCTAAGACTAGCCAACCATCTCCTCAAGATTATGTAGATATCTTTGAAGAAGCTAAGGCTAATGGGGACGAGGTTGTAGTACTTACTATATCATCAGGCCTATCAGGTACTTATCAATCAGTATTACTATCTAAAGATATAGCTGAATATGATAAGGTATATGTAGTTGATAGCTTATCTTGTCTTACAGGACTTAGATGTTTAGTCATGGCTGCCTGCAAGCTTAGAGATAGTGGTAAGTCTGCAGTAGAAATAGAAGAAGAAATGAATAAATTAAAGCACTATGTACATATCTTCTCAGTTGTAGATGAACTTGAAGGATTCTTTAAGGGTGGTAGATTATCTAAGACGCTATATACATTAGGATCTATCTTAAACTTAAAACCATTCATTACTTTAAATAAAGAAGGTAAGATTATAACTAATGGTAAGTCATTAGGTTATATGAAGGCTTATACAGTTGCAGCTGAACAAAATAAGAAATACCCTATTAATAAAGAATATGGTTTATTCTATGGATACACAGTTGGTGAAGATAAAATGAATAAGTTCATTGAAAAATCATTCAAACATTTTGGCCTAGATTCATATGATGTATCCCGTATCGGACCTACAAGTGGAGCTCACATCGGATGTGGTGGATGTTGTATGGCCTATATTTCAACTAAAGAGCGAGACGAATAATGTATTTTTACTTTTTACTTGCAATCTTTGTAGGATTTTTATTTATCTTATATTCTTTCACAT
>CAVAIM010000070.1:0-1241 GCA_963588755.1 bacterium
ATATTATTACAACACAAATATTGCCAAATCCACAAAAGTTTATTGAACAAGGCAGTAAGTATATAGACGGAAGGAATGTTGTAGAAATTAAAGTAAATAAAGGTGATAAACTTTATTATATTAAAAAATATGGTAGAAGTTCGAGTGGTTGTTTTATTAGGATTGGTACAACTTGTCGTAGTTTAAGTGAAGATGAAATAGAATCAAGATATGTTGAAAGCTTGATGGTTCCTGAGAAGTCTATTAAAGATATTCCTGTTTTAAGAGATGATTTTACATTTGTTAAATTTAAACAATATTTGATCGGTAAGGGTATTCATATAAATGATGATACATTTTATAAGAACTTTAATTTGATCACATTTGATGGTAAATTTAATATTTTAGCTGAATTACTAGCTGATGAGAATATGAATTCTATTAAGGTAGCTGTATTTAAGGGTAAGGATAAATCTTGTTTTATAAAACGAAATGAATATGGTTATACTTGTCTTATTGAATCGCTTGAAAGAGTTTTAACTTATTGCGACACAATGAATGAAACTTTTATTGATTTATCTGTTCGCCCTAGAAAGGAACATCGTTTATTTAGTCCTGAAGCTTTTAAAGAAGCTTGGATTAATGCGTGTGTTCACAATAAATGGTCTGAACAATTATGTCCTGCAGTTTATTGGTTTGATGATAGATTAGAAATAGTTTCTTATGGAGGATTACCTAAGAATTTAACTAAAGAAGAATTCTTGAGAGGTAAAACAGAACCTGTTAATAAGGAATTAATGAATATATTCTTACAATGTGGTATTGTTGAACATTCAGGTCATGGTGTTCCAATTGTAGTAAAGGAGTATGGAGAAGATGCATATTCATTTTCTCAAAATATGATAACTGTTACTATACCTTTCTTTAAATCTGAGAATTTTAAAAATGATACTGAAGAAATGCTAAAAAATGACACTGTAAAATTAACAAATTCCTCATTAAAGGTTTTAAATGCTTTGAAAACTAATGCACATTATACAATTAACGAAATAGTGGAAGTGACTAAAATTTCAAGAACTACAGTTAATAGATCATTAAGGTTGTTATCTGATAAAGGATTTATTAGACGTGTCGGTTCTGACAAATTTGGATATTGGGAAATAATTAAATAATTGATTAAGATACTTAATATTAATTTACATAATAAGAAAAAGAGATTTAGTTAATTCTAAATCTCTTTATTAATATTATTTAACAAATAG
>CAVAIM010000070.1:1251-5516 GCA_963588755.1 bacterium
CTAACGCATATTCTACATTAGGTTTTATATTTCCTGCAACGATTTCACGTGCAATATATGTTTCAATATTCTTTTGAATATATCTTCTAATTGGTCTTGCACCATATGTGATATCGAATGCTTGAGCTAATATATAATCTTTAACAGCATCAGTAAATTCAATATAGACGTTTTCTGAAACTAATCTCTTGTTTAATTCTTGTAACATCTTAGTTACAATCTTTAATTGAACATCTTTATTTAAAGTATTGAACACAATGATTTCATCAATTCTGTTTAAGAATTCTGGCTTGAAGTAACCACTTGATTTAACCATATTGATTACATCATCCTTAGATTTTCCTTCAAGAAGAAGTTCACTTCCCAAGTTGGAAGTCATGATAATAATTGTATTCTTAAAGTCTACAACTTTACCTTGACCATCAGTTAATCTACCATCATCAAGTAATTGAAGAAGAACATTGAATACATCTCTATGAGCTTTTTCAATTTCATCAAATAGAATGATACAATAAGGATTACGTCTTACTGCTTCAGTTAATTGACCGCCTTCATCGTATCCAACATATCCAGGAGGAGCTCCGATTAATTTAGCGACTGAATGTGGTTCCATGTACTCAGACATGTCTATACGAACTATATGCTTTTCTGAATCAAATAATTGTTCAGCTAAAGCTTTTGCAAGTTCTGTTTTACCTACACCAGTAGGTCCTAAGAACATGAATGAACCAATAGGTCTGTTTTCATCGTTAATTCCAGCTCTTTGTCTGATAATCGCATCACTTACCTCTTGAATAGCTTCATCTTGTCCGATAACTCTATAAGATAAGTTTTCAGCCAGATTTAATACCTTTTCACGTTCACCTTGAACAAGTTTTGCGACAGGGATATTAGTCCACTTTGATACAATTTGAGCTATATCATTTTCAGATACAGTTTCTGATAACATATTACCTTCCTTAGAAGAGTTTTCAAAATCAGAAATTTCTTTTTCTAAAGCAGGAATAGTTTGATATTGTAATTCACTGGCTTTCTTGTAGTCACCTTCGGAATAAGCTACTTCAAGTTCATGTTTTAAACTAGTAAGTTTATTTTTCTTAATTTTGAAGTTTTCTAGATCAG
Source organism: bacterium (assembly GCA_963588755.1). Lineage (GTDB taxonomy): Bacteria > Bacillota_I > Bacilli_A > Acholeplasmatales > Anaeroplasmataceae > JAEELC01. Next base: position 2,374 of record CAVAIM010000070.1, read on the forward strand.
TCTTTTCTTTAGTCCACTCATCTTTTAATTCTTTCTCTTTAGCTTCAAGTCCTTGAAGTTCAGTATCAAGTTCCTCTAAACGCTTTTTAGAAACAGGATCAGATTCGTTCTTTAAAGAAATTTGTTCAATCTTAATTTGTGTAATTCTACGTTCAACATTATCAAGTTCAACTGGCATTGAATCAAGATCAAGTCTAACAGAAGCACACGCCTCATCAATTAAATCGATAGCTTTATCTGGTAAGAATCTATCAGTAATATATCTGTTAGATAGAAGAGCAGCTTGTACAATTGCATTATCTTTAATATGAACACCATGATGTGTTTCAAAAGTTTCCTTTATACCACGTAATATTGAAATAGTATCTTCAACACTAGGTTCAGCTACTAGCACTTTTTGGAATCTTCTTTCAAGTGCTGCATCCTTTTCGATATATTTCTTGTATTCATTTAAAGTTGTTGCACCTATACAGTGTAATTCACCGCGCGCAAGCATTGGCTTTAAGATGTTTCCTGCATCCATTGCACCATCAGTTTTACCTGCACCGACAATTAGATGGATTTCATCAATAAATAATATAATTTTACCTTGTGATTCGGTAATTTTCTTTAACACAGCTTTTAATCTTTGTTCGAATTCACCTCTATACATAGCACCAGCTACTAAAGAAGCCATATCAAGCTCAAAGATTTCTTTTCCTTTAAGTGAGTCAGGAACGTCACCTGAAACGATTCTGCGTGCAAGTCCCTCAACTACAGCTGTTTTACCTACACCAGGTTCACCAATTAATACTGGATTGTTTTTAGTTTTTCTTGTTAATATTTTTACAATACGTCTGATTTCATCATCTCTTCCAATTACAGGATCAATTTTGCCGTTCTTCGCAAGCTCAACAAGATTTCTTCCGTATTTCTCTAAGATGTTTTCATCATTTTCATAATTTGGTTGTTGTTGCATATGCATCACCCACTTTCCAATTAATATTATAGTCTTTTTGTTGGCAGTGTCAATAGAAGAGTGCCAAAAGATTAAAAAACTTTCAAAAAATAGAATTAATTCATATGGTAAAATATAAATGCAAATGATTTGCAACTCGATATTGACATTAAGAAGTCTCTTTGATATAATTGCGAATGATTTGCAATTGGAGGACAATATGAAAAAGATATTTATATATATAATAGGTTTATTTAGTCTTATGTTAGGACTTACTTCTTGTAAAGTTGAATCTAATACTGATGTAGTTGTTTCTTTTTATGCATTAGAAGAATTAACTAATAATTTAGTAGCTGATACTAATATATCAGTAAAAACATTAATTGAGGGTGCAAGTGAACCTCATGACTATGAACCAAGTGCTAAAGCTGTTTCAAGTATGTATAGCGCTAAGGTTATTATTTTTAATGGTAATGGATTGGAAGAGTTTGAATCTTCCCTAGATAATGAATTAAAGAGTAAGATTACTTATGCAACAAGTGATGTTGAATCAATCGATGTAAATGGTTCAAAGGATCCTCATGCATTCGCAAGCCCTAAATCATTAAAGATTATGTTAAATACTATTAAGAATTCATTAATTAAAGAATTTTCAGATAGTAGTGATACTATAATAACTAATTATAATAATTATTTAACTAAACTTGATGAAGTTGATCAAATGTATACTGATTTATTTTCAAACTTAAATAAAAAGATTGTTGTAGGACATGAAGCATTTAATTATGTTGCAAGAGACTATAATTATTCATTTACTTCAGTTAATGGTATGAATGAAGAGGAACCTACTGCAAAAAGATTAGAAGAAATACAAAACTATATAAAAACTAATAATATTACTACTATTTACGGCGAGTCTTATGAAGAAAACGAAACTGTAGAAAGTATTGCAAAAGAGTTAAATATTAATGTTGATTACCTATATACACTTGAAATGATGGAAGATGGTATTTCATTAATAGACGCACTTAAAAATAATGTTAATACTTTGAAAAAGTAAACAAATATAGTGCGTTTTGTGGTATAATAACAAAGTATATGGAGTTGTGATAATATGATATATATTGTAGGAGATTCAACAGTCGCACATTTTAATGAAGTATATTACTTTCATCGTTATGGATGGGGTACAATGCTTTATAATTATTTTAAAGATGATGTTAAGTTTATGAACTTAGCTTTATCAGGTAGAAGTTCATTAAGTTTCTTAAAAGAAGATAATTATAATATTTTTAAAGATAATATTACTAAAGGAGACTATGTAATCATTGGATTTGGTCATAATGATGAAAAAGATGATGATCCAAAAAGATATACTGATCCTAAGGGTGATATTAATACATTAGGTTCTTTTAAGAATGTATTATATTATAACTATATTAAGGTAGCTTTAGATAAAGGTGCACAAGCTGTAATTTGTACACCTATAGCTCGTTTAGATGAAAGAAATATTTATGATTCTAAGTTTGTACATATTACAAACAATGGAGACTATCGTAAATCAATAGTTGAATTAGCTAGTGAGGTAGGTATTCCATGTGTTGATTTAACTAGTTTTAGTAAAGAGTTAAATATTAAAGAAGGATATGAAAAGTCTTGCTTAAGACACGCAATTACTAAAGGTAAAATGGTTGATGGTAAGCTTGTTCCTGATTTAGGTACAGTTGATGGAACACATATTAATATCTACGGAGCTAAGGTTTATTCATATTATATTGCAAAAACATTAAAAGAATCTAACTCTGATATTAAGAATATTATTAAGGATAATTTAGTAGAACCAACTCAAGAACATGATTTAGTTATGGATAAGGATTATGTTTATGTACCTTATAAAACTCCTGATTTTTCATCTTACAAAGCACCAAGCTGGTTTGAATGTGATGATGACTTTGTAGGTACTGCATTTGGTGATACAGGTAGAGGAACATTTGATGATCCTAATGGATATTTTGCATATCAAGAAAATGATAAATTCTATGTTGGTCAAATTCTAAAGAATGATAGTAAATATACTGCTTTAGGTAAGATTAGCTTAAATTCAGAAGGTTATGCACTTGTAGCTAAAAAGATTAGTGTTAGTCGTAATTTCCACGCTTCTGTTTTAGCTAAAGTTATTGATATGTCTTCTGAGTTAGAACAAGGA
>CAVAIM010000071.1:0-4866 GCA_963588755.1 bacterium
ATATATATAACGAAGCATTTAGTAAAAACACATTATGTGTGATTGGTACTAAAGAAGATATAGAAGATAATAAAAATTATTTTAAAGTAATAAAGAAACTTTAATGAAGTATAATCCTATTATTAATTAATAATATTAATAGTAGGATTTTTTAATTTATACAAAATTTTGAACTATATTAGTGTTTTAAGATTATTCAAAATCACTCAAGAAAATTAACTAATATTTAAGATAAACTATTTTAAAAATCGTTGTGATATGATAAACTATTATAGTTGAGATTTTTTAAAAAATTAATTAATTTTGGATGGTGAATTTATGTCAAAAATCGAGATTTCAGAAATTAGAAACCATGCTGATTCCTTAAAAGCATTAAATGAAGGATATAAATTATATCAAAATCAAAATTATGAAGATTTTGAATTTGATATTATTAAAATACCTACATTATCTTTTATCGGAAAAGCTGTATTTAATGATGAGGTAGTAGAACTACATTATGGTATTAATAAGCAGGTAAAGGGAAACTGTAATTGTAACCTTAAGGGTCTATGTGAACATGAAATTTGTTTATTCTTTTTAATTAGAGATAAACTAAATACTTTGTTTTCTTCTAAGGAAAGTGAAGAAGAGTTCTTTGATACTGCAAGACAAGATGAGTTCATGCAAGATTTAATGGAAATAAATATCTTAAGAAATGTATTTGAATATATCTTAAGACCTATTATTTATTTTAAAAATGATAAATTACAACTTAAACTTGAATTTTACGCAAGAGATTCAAAGGTTGAGATTAATAATATAGTTGCATTATTATATTATTTAGATAATAAGAAAGATTTAGTTGAAGATAATAAGAAATATACTTTAGAATATAAATATTTTGATAAAGAATCTAGACAAGTAATTGATATGCTTTACTTAATTAAGGATTCTTTAAAGACTGATGAATGTAATGATTTAACAAGACTTGATTTAATGTATTCTGAAGTTCCATTTGAAATACTTAACTTCATGACTAATTCTAAATTAAATCATATATATTACTATAATGGTACATATCAAATGAAAGAAACTGTTAGATATGAATTACCTCAAATCAAGTTATTACTTGATGCGAATGAATTAACTCTATCTAATAAGGATTATAGAATAGTGATTACTAAATCTAATTCATTTGTATTTGAAGCTGATAGCTTATATGTATTAAGTTCTAATGATTTAATGCTTGCAACGCTACTTAAGTATTTAGAAAATGGTAAACCATTAGCCCTAAATAAGAATAATAGAGAAATATTTATGAATAACTTCTATCCTCTATATAAGAATATGATTTCTACATTTGATAATGATGATAGAGAAGAAATTATTATTAATACTTATCTTAATTATGAAAAGGGTAATCTATCGCTTAAATATGATGGTGATTTTAAGGATGATATTTTCTATTTAAAGAAGAAGAATTATAAATTACTTGTAAGAAACTTAGGATTTAATAAGTCTAATGGTTATAAGATTAATGATTTTGATACTATTTGTAATATCTTAAATACTAAATTAGATTTATTTAAAGAATTTGGTAATTTATATATATCAGATTCTATTAAGAACCAAAAGTTCTATAAGATGAATTCTAGTAAACTAAAGTTCCACTTAACTGGTTCTATTATTACTCTTACATTCGACGGAATGCACTTTAATTCAAAAGAACTAAAGGACATCCTTATTGCATATAAAGAAAATAAACATTATGCATTACTTGAAAATGGTTCTATTATTTCAATTGATAAGGATACTGCTGAATTATTTGAAAAATTAGTTACTGAACTTGGTGTTGAAAATATTTCTGATAATATTGAAGTTCCCCTATATCAAGCATACTTTATTTCATCTAGATATAAGGACTTAATTGAATCTAATCAATTACTAGATAAGTTTAGTAATGATATTATTAACTATAATAATATTGAATATGAACTTGATGATTCAATTAAGCAATATTTAAGAGATTATCAAATTCAAGGATTTAAGTGGCTTAAAATACTATCTAGTTATAATCTAGGTGGAGTACTAGCTGACGACATGGGTTTAGGTAAGACACTTGAAGTTATTGCGTTAATTGATACATTCTATAAAGAAGGTTCATCAATTGTTGTTGCGCCTACAAGCTTAATATTCAACTGGGAAATGGAATTTAAGAAGTTTGCACCTCAAATTCCTGTATCAGTAATTTATGGTTTAGCTAGATCAGAAGAAGCAATTCGTGATGCATATAACAAGAAGTGTGTACTTATTACTTCTTATGAATCTTTAAGAATGGATATTGATAAATATAATGGAATGAAGTTTAAGACTATTATTGTCGATGAAGCTCAATTCATTAAGAATCCTGATGCACTAAAAACTTTAGCTTGTAAGAAGTTAAAGAGTGAATCTCGTTTTGCATTAACTGGTACACCTATTGAAAACTCTCTAATGGATTTATGGAGTATATTTGACTTCATTCTTCCTGGTTATATGAAGACTAAGAGAGAATTCGCGAAGATGTATGATAATATTCTAGATAAGGAATTATTACAAGAATTAAATAAGAAGAGTAGTCCATTTATTTTACGTAGATTGAAGAGCGATGTTCTTGACTTAAAAGAGAAGATTGAAATCTATGCTTACTCTGAAATGTCTGTTGAAGAGAGAAAGTTATATGAAAAGTATCTTCGTGAGGCTCAATCAGAACTTGAAGGACAAGATTATCAAATTTCTCATGTATTAAGTTTATTAACCCGTTTAAGAGAGCTTGCATGTGAACCAAGATTATTCTTAGATAATGTTAAGTGTAAGAACTCTAAGCTTGAAATGTTAATTGATATCATTGAAGAAAAGATTGATGATGATCATAAGATGTTAGTATTCTCTCAATTCACTTCTATGTTTGAATACATTGAAGCTGAACTTGATAAGAAGGGTATTAAGTATCTAGAACTTACTGGTAAGACTCAAGCTGAGGATAGAATTGAACTTGTAAATAAGTTTAATAATTCACCTGATATTAAAGTATTCTTAATTTCTCTAAAAGCTGGTGGTACTGGATTAACTCTAACTAGTGCTGATACTGTAATTCACTATGATCCATGGTGGAATTTAGCCGCAATGAATCAAGCTACAGATAGAGCTTATAGAATTGGTCAAGAAAGACAAGTTAATGTAATTAAGTTAATTAATAAGGATACTATTGAAGATAGAATTGTTGAACTTCAAAATAAGAAACAAATGCTTACTAAAGAAGTTATTTCTGAAGATGATTTCTTCAATAAATTATCTAAAGATGATATTAAGAATTTATTTAAATAGGAGTTTATATGAAGGTTTTATTTGCATCTGATATTCATGGTAGTGCATACTACTGTGATTTATTAGTTAAAGAATTTAAGAATGGTAATTATGATAAATTAGTCCTTCTAGGTGATATTTTATATCATGGACCTAGAAATGATCTTCCTCGTGATTATGCACCTAAGAAAGTTATTCCTATGTTAAATGAAATTAAAAATAGTATCTTATGTGTTAATGGTAATTGTGATGCGGAAGTTGACCAAATGGTATTAGAATTCCCTATCTTAAAGGAAGGATTTATTCTAGTTAATGGTATTACTTATTATTTAACTCATGGTCATATTCATAACCCAGGGAATCCTATAAATTTAGAAAATGGTGTAGTTCTATACGGACATACTCATGTAATTAAGGATGAGGTTGTAAATGGAGTGCATTATATCAACCCAGGTTCTACCTCAATTCCTAAGGTTATAATGCATCATTCTTTTGGAGTAATTGAAGAAAAGACTGTAAAAGTATTTGATTTAGAAACTAAAGAAGAATTATTAAGCGTGGTATTATAATATGATATCAAAGGAAGAATTAGAGAATCTATTTTCTAAATATTATGATAATACTAGCAAGATAATTGAAGGATTAAGCTCAAGAAGAAAGTCTACTTTTAGAGTGAATTTACTTAAAAGTAGTGTAGAAGAGATTGAAAGAGTGCTTAATGAATTAAATATTAAGTACTCTAAATCAAAGTTTTCAAATGAGGCTTTTATAATTGAAGAACAAGTCAATTTAAATGATTTAGATATAGTAAAAGAAGGTAAGATATATTTACAAAGTTTATCTAGTCAAATACCTGTATTATATATGGATCTAGACTCTTCGTCTGATATTCTAGATATGTGTGCAGCACCAGGTGGTAAAACAAGCCAAATTGCATCTTTTACAAAAAACACTAAAAATATTATGGCTTGTGAGGCTAATAAGATTAGAAGTGAAAGATTAAAATATAATCTTAATCTTCAAGGTGCAAGTAAAGCGAATGTTATAGTAACAGACGCAAGAAAGCTTGATTCATTCTTTAGATTTGATACTATTTTACTAGATGCACCATGTTCAGGAAGTGGCACAATAAACTTAAATAATCCTCGTGATTTAAAATCATTTTCACTTGAACTTGTAAAGAATTCTAGTAAAACTCAAAAAGAATTACTTAAAAAAGCAATAGAAATATTAAAACCAGGACATACTATGGTTTATTCTACATGTTCTATTTTAAAGTGTGAAAATGAAGAAGTATTAAAGACTGTATTAGGCCCTAATGTAGTAATTGAGCCTATTAGCATTAATATTGATTCATCTTATTTACTTAAAAGTAATATAGAAGGAGTTTTGACTTTTGCACCTAGCGAACTTTTTGAAGGATTCTTTGTTGCCAAAATTAAAAAATTAGCTTAAAAATGAATTGGTAAATCGTAAATGGTTTACCATTTTATTTAAAGTTTGTTATAATATTAAAAAAATAGGAGCGTTATATGAAGG
>CAVAIM010000071.1:4876-5419 GCA_963588755.1 bacterium
GGTTGGAATTATAGGCGGAGGAGCTTCAGGGCTATTTCTTGCAAATTATTTAAGTAGATTAAATCTTAATATTGATATTACAATTTTTGAACGTAATAAATCATTAGCGAGAAAAGTTCTTGCCTCAGGTAATGGTAAATGTAATTTTTCAAACTTTAAAGCTATACCAAGTGATTATAATAATCATGCATTTATGGAAAAATTATTTAAGAGTTGTCCTAAAGATGAACTTATAAATTATTTCTCAAGCCTTGGCTTAATGTTTTATTTTGATGATGAAGGTAGAATGTATCCTATTACTAATTCAAGTCAAACTATTGTTGATTTATTAACCTCTGATTTAAAGAGAACAAAGATTGAATTAAATTATGTTGTAAATAAGGTAGAAGTTAAGAATGATAAAACATATATTGATAACGTTTATTATGATATAGTGGTACTTGCCTCAGGATCTAATGCATCTATTGATCTATCTAAAGTTGATTCTACTTATAGTTATTTAAAACCATTAAACTTAAAGTTTGTACCTACACACCCTAGCCT
>CAVAIM010000072.1:0-5417 GCA_963588755.1 bacterium
ATGATGATAAATCAGATAAGATTAGTGTTAAAGATTTAAAATATAATGTATCTGATAGTGGTAAAGAAATAGTTAAGGATGGCTATGGTATACCAAGAAAGATGTATTTAAATCAAGCTAAAGAATTAGATCAAAAAGTTGATTCAGATTATTTAATTGATACATCTTCATCAGTAGTTGATTTAGACAATTATGATTCTATTGATGAACCAGTACTAAAGAAGACTAAGAAGACTAAAGATCCTCTAGATTTACTAGATAAAATTTTAGAAAAAGAAACTAAAACTGAAACCAAGACTCTAACTAAAGAAGTAGAGAAGGCTAAGAAGAAAGATGATGACGGTCCTTCTACTATAATTGCAGGAAAGAGAAAAATTTCATTTTTTGATGATGATAACTAGACAAAAGAAGGTTAATCTTTAAAAAAAGATTAGCCTTTTTTCTATATTTTATATTCGTAGTATTTGCAAACGCTTACACAAAATGATATAATATTATCCCACATTAATGAAAGAAGGGATAATATGAAAGTTACATATTTTAATAAAACAGTTGAAGTAAAAGAGGGAACTCGTCTAATTGATTTATTAGATGAAAATACAAAAAAGAAATATTATTGTGCTAATGTAAATAATAGATTAAGAGAACTTGATTATATTTTACCTAATCAAGATTGCACTATCGAATTCTTAGATTTAACAAATTCTGATGCAGTATTAATTTATCAAAACTCTTTAAGATATTTATTTGCAATGGCTGTTAATAGATTACATAAAAAAGTTAAGGTTATTTATAACTATTCAGTTTCACGTGCTATATTTGCAAATATCTCAGGTATCAATGGACCTGTTAATCAAAAGGAAATTGAAAGTATCCAAGCTGAAATGGAAGATTTAATTTCTAAAGATCTACCTATTAAGAGATATTCAACTACAGTTGAAGAAGCTAAAAAGATTTATAATAGTTTAGGATACTATGATAAATCAAGCATGCTTGATTATAGACCTGAAGATACAGTTCATATGTACAAGTGTGATAATTATTTAAATTATATGTTTGGTTATATGGTTCCATCTACTGGATATATTACTAAATTTAATTTAATGTTATACTTCCCAGGACTTATTATTCAATATCCTAGAGCTGAATTAAATGGTGAGATTCCTGAATTCTATGATGAAAAGGTATTCTCTAAAGCTTTAAGAGCTGAAAATGAATGGGGTAATATTATTAAGGCTTCATCAATTTGGCAAATGAACAAGATTATTGAAGCAGGTCAATCAAATGAATTCATTAACATTTGTGAGACAAAGCATAATAATATGCTTGCAGAACTTGGATATAATATCAAGAAAGATTCTGATATTAAGTTAATCGCAATCGCTGGTCCTTCATCAAGTGGTAAGACTACTTTCTGTAATAGACTTAGAGTAGAATTACTATCTCGTGGTATTAAGCCTGTAATGATTTCACTAGATAATTATTATCTTGAAAAATCACAAGCTCCACTTACTGCAAAGGGTGAACCTGATCTTGAACATATCGAAGCTTTAGATATTGAAAGATTTGACCAAGATATGTATGCCTTAATTAATGGAGAAGAAGTTACACTTCCTCTATATAACTTTAAGACAGGTCATAGAGAACAAGGTGAGACTGTTAAGCTTGAAAAGGGTCAACCAGTTATGATTGAAGGAATTCATGCCTTAAATGATAGACTTACTCCATCAATTCCATCAAACCAAAAATATAAAATCTATATAGCTCCTACAGCTCAATATCACATTGATTCACAAAACCCAATCTCAATGACTGACATTAGATTAATTAGAAGACTTGTAAGAGATTATAAATATAGAAATGCATCAGCTGAAGAAACATTAAAAATGTGGGATAATGTTCGTGCTGGTGAATTCACTTGGATTTATCCAACTCAAAGTGAAGCAAACTATGTATACAATTCTGAATTAACATATGAATTATGTGTAATGAAGAAGTATGCGATGAAAGTATTACAAGAAGTACCATCTGATAGTAAATATTATATTACTGCAAATAGATTAATTAAGTTCTTAAAGTACTTTAAAGATATTCCTGATAAATGGGTTCCATGTAATTCTATCTTAAGAGAATTCATTGGTGGATCTATTTTCTACGACAACTAGTAATTAGAAAGGTGCGATAAAATGTCGTATCTTTTTTTATGTTCTTATCAAATTAACTTTATTTATAAATCTATTTATATATTCGAATTAATAACACCCTCTAAAACGCTTCTAATTTCAATTATAACGCATTTCAACTCAAATATGATTAATTAATCATTTATTGTATAAAACGCTAAAATAAGCCATTTTAGAGCGTTTTAGCGAGTGCTTAACTATATTCTCAATAATTAGGTTAGAGATTAGCTTAAAAAGGGCTTAAATCCGTTGATTTAATATGAATATCTATAAGAATTATTTGTTTTTGAATCCATTATTATATTCGTGTGTTGAAAGAAGAAACAGAAAAAAGCACTTTAAAGAGTCAATAATAAAATGGTGGACAAATTCAACACTTTTCCTTATGATATAAGCATGGAGGTGCTTATCATGAGAAAAGACATTATGGAGGCAATTAATTTAATGAAAAAGGACGGAGTTAAGCCAAATTACGCTGCACTTGGCAGACTCTATAATTGCGATTATAGAGTCATCAAAAGATATTATGAAAATGATATAAAAGAAAGGAAAAAAGTTGTTAGACCATCTCTTCTAGATGAATATAAAGAAATAATTAATGATAAACTTGAACAATGTTATTCTGCAAGTAGCATTTATTATCTTTTAGTTAAAAAAGGATTTAAAGGTAAATACGGTATTGTTAAAAAATATGCAAGAGAATATAAACGTGAACAAACAAAGAAAGCTACAATAAGATTTGAAACAAATCCAGGCCTTCAAGCCCAAGTAGATTGGAAAGAAACTATGACACTTACAAATAAAGATGGTAAAGAATTAGTTATAAATATTTTCTTAATCATTTTAGGTTATTCTAGAAAGAAATATATACAGTTAACATTAGACAGAACACAAGAAACAGTATTTCAATCATTAACTAACGCATTTAAATATTTTGGTGGTGTACCTAAAGAGATATTGTTTGATAATATGAAAACTGTTGTAGATCACGCTAAGAGTGAATATGCAAATCCTGTTGTAAATCAAAAAATGTATGAGTTTTCTAAGGATATGGGTTTTGAAATAAAATTATGTAGAGCTTTTAGACCACAAACTAAAGGCAGAGTTGAAAACTTAGCTAAAATCATGGATAGACTTAAAGTATTTAATAATGAATTTGATTCAATTGATGATTTAGATGAAATTGTTATGGAATTAAACGAAGATTTGAATAATGAAATTTGTCAGGCAACTAATGAAACACCAAATAATAGGTTCATAAAAGAAAAAGAACACCTTAATTTGTTACCCAATAAAGAGTTTATTGATAAATATTTCAATAAACCTATCATAAGACACGTCACCAAAGAGTCTATGATTACATATAACAAATCAAAGTATTCTGTTGAAACTAAATATATCGGAAAAGAAGTTGAAATTAGAGTCGATTCAGATATATTACGAATTTATTATAACAAAAATCTTATAAAAGAGCATCATATAACAAATAAAAAGTTCAATTACGCTAAAGATGATATTATAGAAATATTAAAATCAGACGTATTTAAATATAAGAGTAAAGAAGAAATTGAACATATAGGAAAGAATATGCTTAAATTATATGATGATATAGGTGCATAAAAGGAAGTGAATATAGCGATTTATTTATAAACCTCAAAGAACTTAAGCTAGTACTATTAAAAGTTCTATAAACGAACATTTAGACACAAACCCTAATAAATCATTTGTTAGTTTACTTAAAGAAATCAACAATAATTACAATAAATAAACTATTATCTAACTCAAATATTATATTCAATGATTCACTGATAAACAGCTATTCTAGATAGACTTATAGATTATTCAACAGTTATTAATATTACTCAACCTTCTTATAGAATTTCAGGATCTAATAGATTAAAGTAATTAAGATATGTCCTATTGTAGTCACATCCCCACTTTTAACTATTGAATCCTACAAATTGTAAGTTTCAACATATGTATATTCAAAACTAAATCCATCCTTATTAAGTATTTCTTTAACTTGCTTTTTAAGCTCAATTCCTTCCTTGTTAATAAGTTCTTCCTCAGGATTAAAAAGAGCACTATCATCTTTATAGACATTTTTAATAGCTATTCTAATAGCCTTATTAATGCAATATTTAGAAGCAGTTGTTAAGGCAAACGCATCCTCATCCCCAGTAATACGAAGTCTAATAATCCTTTCTTGAGTGCTATAAGTTTCTTTTTTTGCTTCTCTTATTGCATAACTTAAGAAATCAATATAAACTTCGTTATGATTTCTTAAGATACCAAAGAACTCATCAAGCCCGTAAAAAGAATTCCACAGGTCAGACTCAGTCTCTAAATATTTGTCATATTCTTTTTTAATACCTCATGACTATCTAAGAAACTAGATGCAGAGCGAGTCATAAGCTCTGTATCTTCTTCAAACTCTAGAATCTCGTCTTCTAGTGCCATTAAGATGCAGCCTTCAGTATATTTTACACCAAAATTTTTAATATCTTCTTCAGATAAATTTTGTAATTTATCTTCTAAAAGAAAATTAACTATTTTGTATTCGCTAGTATCTACATTACCAACAACCTTTTCTATTTTATGCTCAACTAATGTTAAATTTATCTTTTCTTTATTATTCATATAATTTCCTCCCCATATATTAATTTTTAAATAACATTCTTCATATAATTTTTTTACTTTTTTATTTTAGCTTGAAATTTATACTAGGTAAACAACTCAGTTTGGAAAGAGCCTATAATTAGTATCAAAATATAAAAAAATATGAGAGGGACTACTCTCAAGTCTTCCCTCTCATATAATTATAACTAACATTATTTATAATTAATATATTATTAATAAAGCATTAACTTATAACTATCTTACATCTACTTAACAAACTAGTATTCTTACAAATATTTATATAAGTTCAAAATTCTAATATCATCTTCACTTAAAATTTAACATTAGATGTATCTACTATTACAATAATCAATAAAGGATCCTTTTTCACAAGATGATGAGTAGTTTTTTCTCTTTCATCTTGTGAAAGTAGAATAATCAAAGAACATACACCACTCATTTCTAACATCTAAGGTTGCTCTATCATAATTATCAATAACAAGTACTGTTTCACCATCAATTGAATCAAGTGTTTGAGAATCAAGCATTACACTTACGACATTTTTCTTTGGTGTCATTAAATATTCTAACTCCTCTGCATTCACAATTATAGAA
>CAVAIM010000073.1:0-1779 GCA_963588755.1 bacterium
GCACGATATAGTAAAGGTTTATAATTCTCGTGGTGGAAAAGAAAACTTCTGGGAAAATGTTCCACTTAAGATTTGCAAGAAGAATTATAAGGTTGAGATTAGAGTTTGTCAAAAGACAGACATAACTGAGATTGATAATTTTGATGAATTATTACTTCTTGATTCAAGTTATCAAGATTATCCTGGTAGTAAAAAATTTAGATAAAGAAAAAGTTAACTAGTGTTTGATTACTAGTTAACTTTTTTGCTTATAAGGATTTAGTTGTTAAACGCTTTTGAGCATTCTTTGAGAAGATATATAAATATCCACCTGTTAGTAAGAATGCACAAGCAAATATCCACGCAACAGGATCAGCCATTGATAAGGCATATAGAGCCATATCATTAGCCTCAGTTGTAATGGCAGAGCCATTGAATAGTGAAGGGAAGATTAAGCATACACTTGTTCTTGCGGTAAGCTCACCAATCCCAGCTAGGAATGGGAATAACGGTTTACCTAAACCTTGAACACTATTTCTAAATATAAATAGAATACCTAATATGAAATATAGAGTCATATCACAATATAAATAAGCATTACCATACTTTATTGCAGATTCTGTTATTTTATCACTCGAGTAGAAGATATGTAAGTATGCACCATTTATTGTAAGTAGTAAACCTATACCACCAAATATAATATATTCAGCAAATGCAATTAAGATAGATACCTTAACACCATTTCTTACTCTATCAAACTTATTATTACCTAAGTTTTGACCACAATAAGTAAGTAAGGCAGTACCTAAGGCATTAAATGGACACATTAATAAATTATTTAACTTAGAAGCAGCACCAAAACCGTTTTGAGCATCAGATCTAACTACAACACCAAGTGCGTTAGAATCAAACTTAACGATTACTGATTGCATTACAATTAAACCAATACATAATATAGAGAATTGGAAAGCAAGAGGAAGACCCATTTGTAAATGTTTCATACCAAACTTGAAATCAAATTTAAAGTCTCCTTTAGTTAATCTATAATCCTTATATTTAATATAAGTATAGATAAAACAAAGTAGAGCAGATATTCCTTGAGCTATAACTGTTGCAATAGCTGCACCAGATACTCCCATCTTAAATGGTACAATAAATAATATATCTAATATTATATTTATTATAGTAGAGATAAGTAAGAAGATAAGTGGTGTTATTGAATCTCCAACAGATCGCAAAAATGAACAAATTAAGTTGTAGAATATTTGAGTAAATAATCCTACATAAATAATAAATGTATAAGTATAGGCTGACTTATATATTTCATTTTGTACAGGCTCACTTGAAGCCTCAAGTCCGATGACCTTAAGAAGCGGGTTTATACAAAGAACGGCAATAATAGTTAATATTACTGAAATATATAAAGATAGTTTAATTTGCATTGCAAAACTTTTTCTAATACCATGTACATTTTTTTGACCAAACATGTTAGAGGTAATTACCGAAAATCCTGCAGTAGAACCTAAAGCGAACTGTAAAACAATAAATACTAGATTTGAAGTATTATTTACTCCGGCTACTTCATTAGCATTTAAGAATTGTCCGCATATAGATGCATCGGCTATTGTATATATTTGTTGTAATATATAGGATAGTAAGATAGGAAGGGAAAACAACATTATCGATTTAAAAATACTACCATTTGTTAAATCATTTTGTTTAAATAGATTTTTCATATAATTAATAATTCACTTTCTTTCGAAGATATTATAATTATTTTTATTATTTTGTAAATTATAT
>CAVAIM010000073.1:1789-5404 GCA_963588755.1 bacterium
TCTTTTTTCAAGTAAATTGCTTAAAACTACATAAAATTAGTTGAAAATCTTTAAAAGATAATTAAAAATTAAAATTTTGTTTTATGAAAGCGCTTTTTGAAAAAATAATATTTAAAAACTATTGAAAATTATATTTATAAGTTGTACAATCTCTTTAAATTAACATTTTAGCTAATGATTAATTAATATTCGGGAGGCATATAATCATGAAGAAGAAAATTGTATTATTAGGTGCTGTTGCGGCAGCAAGTCTTGCAACTGTATCCCTTGCAAGTTGTAAAACCGAAAGTGGTGACACTCCTACTACTAGTGAGTCCACAACTAAGGAAGCAGCAAAACAAACAGGTATTTCTGTTAGCGGATATAATTCAAGTTTAATTTTAGGTGGAGATATTAAAACAACTTATGCAAATGCAAAAGTTGTTGCAAATTACTCAGATGGAAGTACTAAGGATATTACTGATAGTGTAGAATTTGACACATCAAAGGTTGACACATCAAAGGTAGGTCCATATCCTGTTTATATCAGACAAGGTAGCTATTTAACTATGTATTTAGTAACTGTTGTTGATTACTCACTTGACTCAATTGAAGTAGATACAACAAACTTTGATACAACATTACCAGTATATTCAACACTTGATTTCTCTAGTGTTGTTGTAAAGGCTAAATATTTAAATCCAGCAGATAAGACTACAAGAGTTGATACTCTAGATTTATCTAGCGTTACTTTCACTGTAACTGATAGCAGTAATCAAGTAGTTACTGAATTAGCAAGTGCTGGTACTTATACTGTAACAGTAGCATACGCTGGAAAGACTGCAACATTCGATATTACTTGTGCTAACCCTGAGGTAGCATCAAGCGTTAAGGATGCAGTTGAACAAGGAGTTAAGAGTGATTCAACAGTAAATGCTGGTAGCTATTCACATGCAGCAAGCGATTATACTATAAAGAAAGATTATCAAATTGGTACTAATTTCACTAAACAAGTTGATGAAACTCTATATTCAGGTTATGGTTCTGGAGCAACTACTACATATTTCTCAGTAGGACCTAATGGAGAAGGTTTCGCCGTTTCTGTAGATTCAGATGGTAATGTAAGCCAATTCTATGGTGATCATAAAGCAAATGCATTAGATGCATCTGGAGTAGGATTTGACATCTTTAGTGATGGTGGTACAGTTTATCCACAATACGGATTTGCAGAAGTAATTAAAGCTTTATATGATAGATATGAAAGTACTTATTCTGATGATAGTCATGTTACTAAACATGAATCTGTAGCAGATGTTGAGGGTGTTAAGACTTATAAGTTTGATTTCAATGACATTACAAATTCATCTGGTGCAGCTCATTTCACTCATTATAGTGTTTCATTTACATTAAATGAACAAGGTGCAGTTTCTAGCGCAACTGTAACAACTGAACAATATTCAATGGAAGAAGATTATGTTAAATATGATGATATTAAGAAAGCAGATTATACTCTTCCTGCTGAATTAGGTTTAACATTAGTTAAGGGTGACGCCGTTGGTGGTGGAGAAGTTTACTCATTCACTATTAATGATGGTACTAAAGCAGCATCAACTGATACTTATACAGTAACTCAGGCAAGTGGTGCTAAAGTAGCAGCAAGCGAAAACCCTTATTCAGTTGATAATGTTGCAATTTCTTCATTCAATGTTTCTAAGCTAAATGATGAAGGTAATTATGAAGAAATGGTCGAAGGTGGTACTTATACTGACGACTTAGACTATGCAACAGTATCTAAGGATGATGGAAGCCACTCATTTGCATTCACTATTAAAGTTGATGGTATTGCACCTGAAACAGCTAATTCAGACTTAGACTCAATTAAGGTTGTAATTAAGGGTACAGCTCAAGATGGTAAATGGGTTGATTCATCAGATTGGACTACAAGTAGTTATAGCTATGCTTATGCAGCTAATAATGGTGATGGTACATATACTTTAAGATTTGGTCGTGCAGGTGTTTATACAGTTACTGTTTCATCAGCATTTGTTACTAAGACTTATACATTCGATATTAAGGATGAAGCTCCTACAAGTATCACTCCATTATTACAAGACGGTGAAGCTACAAGTGACTTTAATGCAGTAAGCACATTTGAATGTTATACAACTAATAATTTATATCTAGATTGTTCAGTTGCAAGCTACTTTACTCAAGGTTATACATTAGCTGTAGTAGAAGTTGTTGATGGAGAAGATGTTGCAACCGAAAAAGCAACAGTTGTTAAGGGTACTTATGAAATTAATGGCAAGTCAGTTTCTTGTTATAAATTTAGTGCAACTGAAGCTGGTACATATAAGCTAGTATTCACAGGTGCTACTCCTGATAATCCTGCTAAGAGCGCTGCACAAGCTTCAATCGTTGTAACTGTTAAGGATGTTCCTTCAGTTGATGAAATTGTTAAGGGTGCTAACAACTACTTATTTGAAGCAACAGTTTCAGCAAGTGAAATGTACAAGGTACAATTTGGTGCTCCAAGCGAAGATAATAGCGGTGCTATTACTATTTGGAATAAGTATGATAAATCTAAGCAACAAGTTGGTACATATACATATGTAAATGGTGTATTTGTAATTGATGTAGAATCAACTACAATTGATTTAGCTGATAAGGCTACATTTGATATTGCAGTTGATAGCTACTATGGATTAAGCTTAAAGAATTCTTTCACTCATGTTACATATAAGTTAAATGCTCCAACAAGTGATATTACTGATAGCGAATTAGCATTACTTGATGGTAAGTATGAAGCTACTAGTGGATCTAAGACTATAGCTGTAAAGTTCACTCCAAGCACTGTTAAGGGTGATGGTAGTGTTGCAGTTACTGTTACTGAAGGAGAATCTACTACAACTAATACTTATGAATATACATTCAATTGTGAAACTAAGGCTCTAGATTTAAGTGAAGCTGAAGGTGTAGCTCCATTTGTAGGAACTATTAAAGTTTCATCAGATAAGTTAGTTTATGTTGAAGCTGATTCTACAACTGAAGTTGAATTTGTAGAAAAGAAAATCAATATTGCAGAAATTTGTTCTGGTAAATATACCGCTTCATTTGATAATTCAGGTAATGGTAATACTGATTATGTAGTTGAATTTAACGAGGATGGAACAGTCACATTAACAAATAAAGGTAAGAGTAGAACAAGAGTTTGCTCATATACTTTAAATGAAGAAACTGGTAAGTTTACATTTACTAAAATCAGTGGTTCAGGTAGTAGTACAGGACTTGAAAACTATTTATATATAGTAGATGGACAAATTAAATATACTGGTATGACTGTGGGCGGAAATCCTGTGTTCACTAAAGAAGGTGGATCAACTGAAGTTGTAATTCCAACTACTGCACAAGGTACTTGGTATGGAACATATTCAGATAGTGGAATTGAATATACTGTAACAATTGATTCTACTAAGGTTATTGTAGAAAGCGAAGATGATGGTCCTTATACATATACTGTTAAATCAGTAAATGGTAATGTTGTCACATTAGCTGATTCTATTGGTGAATTAACTCTAACTATTTCTTCTAATAGCATCGCTTATGATGATGGTACAATTACAATGACATTATCTA
>CAVAIM010000074.1:0-5402 GCA_963588755.1 bacterium
GTATTAACATAGGCTTGACCATTATCTATCGCTTTACGTGTTTTGCTCACCATATAGCATTCAATAAAGTATTCAGTATCAAGTTCTTCACATTCATAAGACACATAATCAAATAATTTACCTTGATTTTCAACAACATCGTTCAGATATTCTATTTCATAAGCTCTCATAATTTAATCCTCAAATAATGTACTAAAAACATGTTCGACTTTATTTTGATCAGAGTCTACTAGTTTTCGCATATTCTTTCTTGCTTGGATATCTCTTTTATTATATTTATCGTTAAAACATATATAATCAACTGGTAAAACTGAATCATCTAGTTCTTTAAGATTAGCGTAAGCTTTTTGAGTTTTAATACAATATTGAATACCTAATCCACCTAAAGATAATAATTCTTCTAGTATTTCAATATCAATATTATCTCTAACAAACTCTTTTGCAATAAAGAAATATGATGCGTCAGCTCTATATCCTTTAATAACATCATAGTCTTCGGTATCAATACCATATTTATTTATGAACTTTTGAGCTAATACACGGTAACGCTTAGTATCAGATGCGTCTCTATGTTTCATAAGCTCAGCTAGCCAACATAATACATTATGTTCTTCAAAGTCTATTATTTTCAAGCCACTAGTATCAAGTTCATATTTATGTAACCATCCATTTTGTTCATCTGGTTTACACACAGCCCATTCTCTTGCAAGTTCTGTATCTTCAGTTAGATAAAATCCCTTTCCATAATCACGTTTTTCATCATCTAATCCGTAAGTAGGGTTTACATTTTTATTCAAACTCCCGTGATATAAAATAATTTTAGCCATATAATCCCTCCTTACAATAATAATGATTATAACACCTTATTTAATCATACCATAAAACTTAATTATTAATAGAAATTACATTTATAATTGCAAAAAAGACAATGTCTATAATTAAACATTGTCTTTCTTATATTATTATTTTAAAGTCTTATATAATTTAGTTAGAGATTCAACATCAAATCCAAAATGCTTATGCATATATGAAATAGGAGCTGAAATACCGAATGTATCAATACCCTTTACGTATTTAGCATATTTATACCATGGCATACTTGCACCCATCTCAATCGCAAGACGCTTCTCGCAAGTACTTGGTAATACACTTTCTTTATACTTATCAGTTTGCTTTTCAAATAAATACATACTTGGCATAGAAACAACACGGATTGAATAACCTTCTGCTTCTAGAGCCTTTGCAGTATCAAGGGCGATTGATAACTCACTACCTGATGAGATTAAGATACCATCAAATTGCTTATTAGTTTGGTAAACTACATATGCACCATTACGTGTCTTTTCTTCACTTGATAATTCAACTGTAGGTAGAGCTTGTCTACTAGTTGTAATGATTGATGGAGTAGATTTACTATTTAGTGCTATGTCTAAACAAGCCTTAACTTCCTTATAATCTGCAGGACGCATAACATTTAAGTTAGGAATAGATCTAAACATTGCGAAATGTTCAATAGGTTCATGAGTAGGTCCATCTTCTCCTACACATACTGTGTCATGAGAGAAAATGAATAATGAAGGTAAATTCATAATTGCAGCTTGTCTGATTGCAGGCTTCATGTAATCTGAGAATACAAAGAATCCTGAACCAAATGATTTTAATCCACCATGTAGATTAATACCATTTACAATAGCACCCATCGCATGTTCTCTTACACCAAAACGAATATTTCTACCACTTAAGAAGTTAGGTTCGAAGTTACCATCAGCACCCTTTACAAATGTAGATGGAGTTAAGTCAGCAGAACCACCAATTAGATTTGGAATTTGCTTGCTGTACTCATCTAAGTAAGCTCCTAAAATCTTTCTTGTAGATTCACCGTTTGGATATTCTTTTAATTTAGAATAATCAAATGTAAATGAATCATTAATAAATGTTGTATATTCTTGATATAAATCATTATATTTCTTATGGTAATCACTTAATATTTGTGCCCAGTTATTAGACTTTTCAATACCACGATTTTTAACATTCTTTTCATAGTATTCATAAACTTCAGGTGCTACCTCAAACTCTTTATAAGAATAATTTAAGTTTTCTCTTAAAACCTTAGTTTGAGCTTCACCAACTGGCTTACCATGAATAAGGTTAGTACCTGAATCAGGAGTACCATATCCAATAACAGTCTTAATTTCGATTAATGTAGGTTTATTAGACTTCTTAGCTTTTTGAATAGCTTGATCGATTGCGTCAATGTCATTACCATCAGCTACAAAATCATAAGCCCAATTCATAGATTCAAACTTTAATTTAGTATTTTCAGTGTTTGCTAAATTAACTTCACCATCAAGTTGAATATCATTTGAATCATAAAGAACAATTAATTTATTTAAATTAGTATGACCTGCAAAAGAAATAGCTTCTTGTGCTACACCTTCTTGTAAGTCACCATCTCCACATAAAACATATGTATAATGATTAACAATCTTTAAACTGTCTTTATTAAAGTGATGTGCTAGATATTTTTCAGCTAGAGCCATACCACAAGCTGATGCAATACCTTGACCAAGAGGTCCTGTAGTCATTTCAACACCAGGAGTATGTTTATACTCAGGATGACCTGGAGTTCTAGAACCATATTGTCTAAAATTCTTTAAGTCATTAATTGAAATATCATAACCAGCTAAATGATTAACTGCATAAAGTAAAGCAGAACCATGTCCTGCAGATAGAATAAATCTATCTCTATCAGCCCATTCAACATCGTCAACATTTACATTTAAATGTCTAGTAAATAATGTATGCACAATAGGTGCAGCACCTAAAACAATACCAGGATGACCTGAGTTTGCTTTATTAATCATATCAACACCTAATAAACGTAGGGTGTTAACACATAAGTTATCAATATTATTAATCATAATCTTCTCCATATATTTTTGTTTCTACTTATTATTTAATTACTTTGTTTCTTCGTTTGTTTCTTCATTAGAAGTTTCTTCTTTTACTTCTGAAACTTCTTCCTTAGGCTCTTCTATTTTTGTTTCTTGAGCCTTTTCATCATCTAAACCAGTTTCATCATCTTCTTCATGATTTTCAAAATATTCATCAATATAAGTTCTTTGAATCTTTAATAAATCTTCAAACTTCTTATCTCCAAAATATTCTCTAACTGATCTTAATGCATCTTCTTGACACATTGAAATCTTATTCATTACATTCTTTCTTAAGAATAACATTTCAATCATGTATGCAAGTGGAATACCTATTGTAAGTATTAAAGATAATGTAGAGTTCATTTGTGCAGACTTAAACATATTATTCCAGTTGGCAAAGAATAAGAATAATACTACAACTCCTACAGTTAAAGGTAAAACAATTTTCTTTGAAAAGTTTCCTTGAATAACTTCACAATCATCCCAGAACTTTAACCATCTTTCATTAACTTCTACGCAGTATAAATCACTAACCTTCTCATAGTAATCCTTTTCAACTGCAAGTCTATAGTTTACTCCGTCCTTACTAGACCATACTGCAAACTTATTTTGTCTAGTAAATTCTTGTAATACATCAGTGTATTCATTCATGTAATATATTTCTACTTGATGTTGTCCACAAACTTGAGTTTCAATTGGTTCACTAGGAATTGGAACATAATCCTCTCCAGGATTTGGTTCTTTATATGGCTTGAAACCAAGAACATCATATAATCTTTCATTTAATTTCATATTAATAAATCCTTTCCATATTAAATAAATTATAGCATATTTAATTTTTTTTGATATAGCAATTTAGTGCTTTTTACTTTCAATTATCATTTTCAATCTATTAAAACTATGATATTTTGGTTTCATGTCGGCGGAATGGGCCTAAATTTATCAGTTTCCGCCAGCATCAACTCCTTTTTCAATTAAAATTATGCATATAAATATAATAAAAAGCCAAGAATTATATCCTGGCTTCTACTACATTATTTACTTTTTCATTCTTTAATAGAATCTTATTAAATATTAATAAGAATACTACTAAAGTAGTTAAACTAGACCATACATCCGCTACCGCCTCTGCATAGAAGACTCCGTCTCCTCCGATTATTTGAGGAAGTATAAGTATTAACAATATATTAGTTATCTTTCTATTTAATGATAAGAATATACCAATATTAGCTTTACCTAGTGCAGTTAGGCCATCTACAAATGCATATTGGAAAGATATTAGAATAAATGGTCCTAAGTAACACCATACCATTTTACTAGATAAGTTTAGTACAAATTCATCACTAGTCATATAATTAAAGAAAGGTTTAGATACAAAGATAGATAAGATAACTGAGAAAGTAGTAAATATAAGTGCAAATATAGTAATTACCTTCTCACTCTTTCTTACTCTATCACTATTCTTAGCTCCGTAGTTATAACTAAGAATGGCGCCTGTTCCACCTGATATACCAAGTAGTGGCATAGAGAATAATTGATAGAATGAAGTAATAATTGTAGCTGATAAAATATATTTATCTGCAACAGTAGTCTCTACATTCATCTTTAAACTCATATTTAAGAATACTAATACTAATGAATCAGTCATAAGGATAATAAATGGTGAGATACCTGAAAACATTATCTTTCTCATATCTTTAATATTATATCCACCTAAAGTAAGTTTAACCTCAGTACTCTTTAATCTTAAAACTATTACTACATATATAAACGATATAATTTGTGCAATTGAAGTTGCAATAGCTGCACCCTTTACACCTAAACCAAAGGTAAAGATAAATAAAGGATCAAGGGCGATGTTTATTATTGCACCTAACAACATTGTAAACATAGCCTTATTTGAGTATCCTTGACTAGTTAAATAATAATTAAGACCTAAAGCTATAATTTGAAATGGTGCACCAATTAAATAATACATCATATAGTCACGTGCGTAACCATAGGTAGAACTAGATGCACCAAATAGATTAAGCAAATTCTTATGGAATATTAACATAATTAAAGGAATAATAATTCCTGCAATTACTAACATTAAGAATGCATTAGATAAAATCTTTCTAGCACCCTCACTATCTTTTTGCCCTACCTTCATCTCCATCAAAGGTCCTCCGCCTTGACCAAGTAAAGATGAAAAAGATGCGATCATTGTACAAACAGGTGCACATACACCTATTGCAGTTAAGGCTATATCGCCATCAACTGCTAAATTTGAAATATATACTCTATCAATTATAGAATATAAAACATTAATAAATTGCGCTAACATTTGCGGAATTGCAAGTCTAAGTACAATTTTTGTAATATTGCCTTGAGCAAGTTCACTACTAACCATATAACCACCTAAGATGAGAAATACTTATTTCTTATCTTTTCATTTACTATAATATTAATCTTTTTATTTAATAC
>CAVAIM010000075.1:0-5399 GCA_963588755.1 bacterium
CGTATTACTTTATTAGATGAACCTATTTGTAATATTGACGATCAAAGTGTTAAATTATTTTTAGATTTAATAAAGGAATTATCAAATTCAAGTTTGGTAATATATATATCCCATTATGACGATGATTTTGATTCATATTATTCTGATATACTATTACTTGAGCATGGTAAGATAACATGTAATAAATCTATTACTACAAGTGGAAATATAAATGATAACAAATGCGGATCTAAATTTAATTTTAAGAAAAGCTTAATATTAGAAAGAAGCAAACCACCTGCTTTATATGTGTTATTCAGATTAATAATATGTATTATTGCATGCTTCGTAATTTATGTTAGTAAGTTAAAAGCTGTTAATATACCTTCTATATATTCAAGTTCTGTTTCCGATATGAGCGTTAATATTGTAGATACAAGAAAAAATACTAAAAGTGAATTATTATCAAAGAAAAGGATTTATTATTCGCCAACAGATCATACACTAGATGTATATTATCATCTTGATCTTTATACTGAACCTATTGGCGTTGGTAAGGCAAGTGATTTCATTTTTTCTGGATTTAATGGCACTTTAAAGGACAATGAAATAATAATATCCGATTATTTAGCTTATGAACAGGAAGTTAAAATTGGTGATACAATTAGTCTTGCAAAAAGCAAATATACTGGTGAAGAAGTAGCTGCTTATTCTGAATATGTTATAAAACATATCTATAACACAAATTATGCAACATACATTTCAAAAAATGAAAAAATTCCTGAAGAATACTCATATTTATATGTTTCAGATAGTGAAATAGATGAAATGATAAATGATTCACTTTATTCATTTGCGGGTATATGTTTAAATGATTATTTTTATGTATCCGCTTATGATTCAAAGTTTGTTGAATGCAATCATTATGATGTTACAGGTCATAATGTAAATTATCGTGAACCAGAAGATGATGAATTTTATGCAGATAGATCAGGATTATGGGCACTAGGACTTAATTCAATTATTTCTGATGATGAATTTATAAAGGGAACAGGTGATACTTACTATGACGTTACATTTAGTTATAATGGATTAAGTTTTACTAAAAAAATGAGATATAGAAAATTTGTAAGCGATAATATGAGCGTTGTTGTAAGTAAGAATTTTCTTGAAGAATTAAAAAATTATTTTGGTATTACTTCTGATAATGTATTAAATTATAAAGAAGTAACTACTCTAGATACTAAGAGTTCAAATGTTAAATCATATTTTGAGGATTTTAAGAGTTTTTATGATATGACATTTGTTAATGACAATATATTACGTTTAAAATATTCTAATATAAGTACCCTAAATACTTTTTATTCTGAAAATTTCGTTTACATACTGTTATTCCTTACAATTTTCTTAATTTTAGGTTTAGTTAGGATTGTACAAATAGAATATGATTATGCTAAACTGCTAAAGAGTAAGAACTTTAGCTTTAAATCAAGGTTAGGATTATTCTTGTCATCTAAAATATTAGTTTACTTAGTTGTAACGATTATAATTATCATTTTGAGTCAGCTTATTGTTGCTGTATAGTGATTCAATTTAATATACTAACCCGAGGTAGTAAGAGGATTACTACCTCTTTTTTGTTGTAATTTATAGAAATGAAGGGAAATATTAGAATTATTTTTTGCGTTATTTTTGCCAAGCTTTTGCGAGAATTTTTCCGTTTGAATTAGAAATTCTTCATATAATGATGTTGGTGATTGATAATGAAGATTTTAAATATAACGTCTAGAAGTGTAACACTTGAACTAGAAAATAATAATCCATATTATAGTTCTTTAGAGTTTGGAATCTATGTTAATGGAAAGTTTATAAAGCGCGAAAATAGAAATGTTTTTACTATTTATGATTTAGAGCCTAATACAGAATATGAAATTAAGGCTTTAGATATAATTAATATAAAAACTAAAGAAGAACAATCCATCTATTTATCTAGTTTTAATCCATATAAGGATGGAGTACATGATGATACTAATTTCATACAAAGTGCAATCATGGTTACACCACGAAATGCTACATTAATAATTGAAAAAGGAACTTACTTAGTAACAAGTCTATATCTTAAAAGTGATATAAATATCTACTTTGAGAAAGGTGCTAAATTAATCTCATCTATTAATCGAAGAGATTATCCTATTCACTCTGCCGAAACTGGGATTGGAGTATGGGAAGGAAATGAAACAAATAATTTTGCGTCAACTCTTAATTTTATAGATGTAGATAATGTAGCAATTTTTGGAAAAGGGGAAATTGATGGAAATGCACTAGAGGGAGATTGGTATATAAATCATAGAGTTCAAAACATAGCTTGGAGAGGACATTCTATATTTACTGCAAACTCTAGTAATATAGATATTATTGGACTTTATATTCATAATACTCAAGCATGGGCAATTCATCCATATAAGTCTAATAATATTAATTTTTATAATGTAAATATAGAAAACACTCCTAGTATGCCTACAACTGATGGAATTGATCCTGATATGTGTTCTAATGTTGAAATTAAGGGTTGTTATTTCTCAGTAGGTGATGATTGTATTGCGATAAAGAGTGGTACTTATGAACTTGCGAAAAAATATAAATTAGCTTGTTCTAATATAACTATTGAAAATAACTTGATGAGTTTGGGACATGGTGGAGTAGTGTTTGGTTCTGAATCTAGTGGTGGAATATACAATGTTGTTGTAAAGAAATGTATATTTAAAAATACTGATAGAGGTTTAAGAATTAAGACGAGAAGAGGAAGAGGAAATATTGGTCAAATTGATAATATTATATTTGATAATATAATAATGGATAATGTTTTAACGCCTTTTGTAATTAATTCATATTATAATATGGGACCTGCTGGAGGACATACTGAATATGTATGGACAACAAAGAAACTTGAAGTTGATGAATATACTCCTATATTAGGTAAATTCCATTTTTCTAATATGAAGTGTACTAACGTTGAATATGCAGCAGGAGTGTTCTTAGGGTTACCTGAAATGCCTATTAAAGAAGTAAGCTTTGATAATGTTGAATTTAAGTATAAAGAAGATGCTAAAGAAGGTAAACCTTGTATGATGGAACATCCATATACAATGAAAAAGAGTGGAATATATTGTTTAAATGTAGAAAATCTTAAATTAAATAATGTTAAATTTGATGGTCAAATTGGTTTGGAATATATTAAGGAGGAATCAAAATAATGATACTTAATGCGTTAGATAATTTAGCATTTACTTGTAATGCAGTATTACCAATTATATTAATGATTTTAATTGGTTATTTCTTAAAAAGAATAAAATTACTTCCTGATACTTTTTGGAAGATGGCTAATAAACTATGTTTTAAATTATGCTTACCGGCAATGTTATTTATTAATATTTATAATGTTTCAGATATTAGTGGTATAGCTAAACAATGGAGAATAGTTTTATTCTGCGTTATTGCAATAGTTTTAATATTCTTTATAGGTTTATTATTTGTAATTTTCTTTGTAAAGGATTCTAAACAAAAAGGTGTAGTATTACAGTGTGTATTTAGATCTAACTTTGCAATAATTGGTGTATCTTTAGCTGAAAGTTTATCTAATGGATTAAATGAACCAGTAGCTCTTGCAGCTGTAATTAGTGCTATATCTATTCCGCTATTTAATGTACTTGCAATAATTAGTTTATCTATATTTATTAAAGATGAAAATAATTCAAAAGTTAGTTGTAAGGATATAGTATTAAAGATTATTAAAAACCCTTTAATTATAGGTGTTTTCTTAGGTATTTTAGCCTTAGGTATAAGAGCATTACTTTCAATTAATAGAGAAGCTCCTTTATTTACTATTAAGTCTAATTTACCTTTCTTATACACTACAATTAATAATTTAAAGCTTATGGCAAGCCCTCTTGCGTTAATTGCACTTGGTGGAGATTTTACATTCAGTGCCGTTGCAAGACTTAAAAAACAAATTATCTATGGTGTTGTAGGACGTGTAATATTCACACCTATAGTATGTTTAACAGTAGTATACTTGATTAATAAGAATAACTTATTAAATGTAGATAATAGTATATGTTTCCCGGCTTTAATCGCACTATTTGGTACACCTGTAGCAACCTCTAGTGCACCTATGGCTAGTGAAATGGGAAATGATGAAGAACTTGCAGGGCAACTTGTTGTATGGACATCAGTAGTATCTGTATTTACTTTATTTGCAATCATTTTCACTTGTTCATCAATTGGTATATTTGGTTAATTTAATAGAATATAATAAAACCCTCTTTGGCAATCAAAGAGGGTTATTTCATTATTGTTTGTTAGTTTATTTACGACAAACGCCTTCAAGAATAGCCTCATCTGCTACAGCCTTTGATACAGCTTTTACAACTCTTTCATCGAATGCATCAGGTAAGATATAATCGCTTCTAAGTTCACTATCACTAATTAAATTAGCAATTGCATAACTAGCTTTTAACTTCATTCCTTCAGTAATTTGTGTTGCATTACTATCAAGTGCACCTCTAAAAATACCAGGGAATGCAAGTAGATTATTTACTTGGTTAGGGAAGTCAGATCTACCAGTACCTGCAACTACAGCTCCACCTTTAATCGCATCTTCATAAGTTATTTCAGGGTTTGGATTAGCCATTGCAAAT
This sequence comes from bacterium, assembly GCA_963588755.1. Classification (GTDB taxonomy): domain Bacteria; phylum Bacillota_I; class Bacilli_A; order Acholeplasmatales; family Anaeroplasmataceae; genus JAEELC01. The sequence goes on from CAVAIM010000075.1 coordinate 4,677, forward strand.
ACAAATGGATCTTTCATTGTTGAAACCATTTCGCTAGTTACAAGGTTTGGTGCTGATACACCGATAAACACATTACTATCTTTTAGAAGAGAAGCAAGTGTATTATCATGACCTTCCTTAGTATCAATAATGTGATCATCTAATAATTCTTTAATTAAGAAATCATATGAGTCATAATTCTTAATATCAACTACACCATCTTTATTAGATGCATAAATAGCCTTAACTCCAAGACGCTTTAACATTCTTGCAATATTAGAACCAGCTGCACCAGTACCTGATAATACAACAGTTAAATCAGAGATGTTTTTATGAGTAAATCTAGCTGCGTTAATAACAGCTGCAGCTACAACGATAGAAGTACCGTGTTGATCATCATGCATTACTGGAATATTCATTTCCTTAATTAAACGTCTTTCAATTTCAACACAACGAGGAGCACTAATATCTTCTAGATTAATACCACCAAGGCTTGGTTCTAGTGCTTTACATACTTGAATAATTTCTTCAACATTTTTAGTATTAATACAAAGTGGGATTGCATCAATATCTGCAAACTTTTTAAATAAATTAGCTTTACCTTCCATAACAGGAATTCCGGCTAAAGGTCCGATGTCACCAAGTCCTAAAACAGCTGTACCATCAGATATAACCGCAACAGTATTACCCTTAGATGTATATTTATATGCAAGGCTTGGGTCTTGTTTAATCTCAAGACATGCA
>CAVAIM010000076.1:0-5384 GCA_963588755.1 bacterium
ATGGTATATTTTAAATCTAATTATCAAGAAACGGACACACTTAGCTCAAGTATTATCTCAGAGGTAATTGATATTACAGCTTGGGTATTCATATGGGAAGCTGTAACTGTAGCCTTTCTTTCAGCTATTGATTTACCATTTGATTCAAGACTCTTGTTAGTAAGAGTAAAGAACGTAAATCTAATGCAAGATTCTAAGGTTTTAAATTCACTTGATTTAGTTAAAGAATCAAGTAAGTGGGACTATACTTCAAGAATTAAAAAACTAGTAAATATCTTATATTTATTTACTGGAGTAGTATTCTTTGCGTTAGGTGCACTAGGTATAATTAAGTTTATAGATAATTCTTATAGAAATACTTTACTAAATCAAACTATAATATTCTCAACTCAAGTATGTGTTTCTATTTGTGAGATGTGTGCAGGTATTGGTATTAGTTTAGTATACTTAGGTGCTAGAAATAAAACATTTGAGAAGTTTATTACTGTATTTAACGTATTAATTGTAGTACAAATTGTAATATCAATTATTAATCAATTTGGAATTAATCAAAATGAAAATGAAGAATTCAAACAATTTGGCTCTATGTTAATGCAGGGACACGCATTCTATTTATTTACAGTAATACTTTATATAGTATCTAGATTCTTAGAACATGTTTTAAATAAAAGAGAAATGATGATTGAAGAGAAAGAAAAGATAATTAATGAAAAGATAAATCAAATCTTTTCTGAAGAGAATCAAGAAGAGATTTATATTAGTAAGAGAAATGAATTAAAAAGAAAAAAAGAAGATAGGATAAAAAAGATTCAAGAAAAGAAGAATTCATGGAGAGATAAATAATGTACGAACTTAAATTATATGATTTAGAAAAGTATATAGGAACTAATACGTTAGTTCATGTAAAGGTTAATGATTTTGGATATCACAAAGATTTATTTATCGCTTGTGAACATTTATATGCAAAATATAATGGAGAATATCTTGATTCAAAAGAAACTAGAGAACAAGTAGAAAATATTATTAGATCATTCTATAACATTAAAGAAGATAGAATAACAGACTTTTATGCTAATCTTGAGGATTCATATAGACCACAATATACTACAAGAATTAATGATAAGATTAAAGATTATAAGATAGTAGAATTTGAAGAATATAAACTACCTTATGTAGATTTAATTGAATCACTCTTAGGTGAAGATTATATTGAAATAGATTGTAAAAAACAAAGCCAAACATTAAAATTAGATTTAATGTTTAGGAATCTAGATTTAATTAATAAAGCACGTCAAATTACAAAGTATCCTAAATATGCAGTAAATAATCAATTTTATTATGATTTATATGCGGCTAATTTTGATGATACAATCACACACGTTTATACATATCCTGAAATATACGATATGGGATTTAAAAAATATTATAATAAAGATAAATAGGGGGATAAATAAGTGGAATACGCAATTATTGGATTATTAGTAATCGTTATATTATTTAATATTGTATTGATTATTAAGGTAAGTAAGAAGGCTGATACTAGCGCTCTTACAGTTAAAGATTTAAAAGATAATAATGAAATACTTAAAGCTTATTTAGATGAAACTAATCATAAAGTTAAAGATTTAGAAACATCTTATAATCAATTTAAGGAATCATTTAATAAGAGTTTCAATGAAAACTTTGATAGAATTGATAATAAATTAAATACTGAATTTAGTAATATTAAAGATAAGATTAATAATGAATATAAACAAATATTTGAAAAGTTAAGTCAAGAATTTAAATCTATCAATGAATTAATTACTAATAATAATACAAATAATATTAATCAAATTAATAATAAATTAACTGAATTTGAAAAGAATATTAGTAAAGAATTAGAATCTATTAATAAGACTGTTAAAGAGAATCTAGAAAGTATTAGAAATGATAATAAAGAACAATTAGATAATATTAAGAATACTGTAGATAATAATTTAAAGAAGACATTAGAAGAAAGATTAAATAATTCATTTAAGGCTGTACTTGATCAAATTAATGGCCTAAATAACACTATCGGTCAAATCCAAAACCTTGCGACTGACGTATCAAGCTTAAAGAATGTATTAGCTAATGTTAAGACTAAGGGTATTATTGGTGAGGTTGTACTTAAGAATTTAATATCTGATGTACTTACTGAATCTCAATATGAAGAAAATATTATTACAAAAAAGGGCAGTAAGGATAGAGTTGAATTTGCGGTTAAATTACCAGGTAGGGAAGATAATAGCTATATCTACTTACCTATTGATTCTAAGTTTCCGACAACAAGTTACTCTAAGATACTAGACGCAATTGATAACGCGGATAAAGAGGCTTTAGATAAGGCTCGTAAAGAACTTATCTTGCGTGTTAAGGATGAAGCTAAAGATATTAAAGACAAATATATTGATGAACCTAATACTACTAGTTTTGCAATACTATTTGTACCAATTGAAGGATTATACTCTGAAATTATTAATTTAAATATCTTTGAAGAAATTCAAACTAAATATAGAGTAGTAATAACAGGTCCTTCAACATTTGCAGCCCTACTTAATTCACTTCAAATGGGATTTAAGACACTCGCAATCCAAAAAAAGAGTGGTGAGGTATTTAATATCTTATCTAGTGTTAAGACTGAATTTAATAAATTTGCAGACCAATTAATTAAAACTCAAGAAAAGTATGAAACAGCTTCTAATGAGTTAGAAAAGTTAGTTGGTGTAAGAACTCGTGCTATTGTAAAGAGTTTAAATAAAGTAGAAGAAATACCTGATTTAAATACTAATGAAATATTAGGTATAGAAGAGGATAAATAAATATGATTATTGTTCATGCATGTCTTGAAATATTAGACTTACGTACTGGATCACATAGATACAGTAATACAGAACTTGATTTCACTCGTGATTTAACGAGTGAATATGTTACTAAGATTATAGATAAGGTTAATAAGAATCCTAATAAGAGAGTAGGTTCATTTAATGATGAATCTGTTTTAAAGAAATGTCTACTTGAATATGATTCAGCTAACTTTATTGAATCTAGTAAAAAAATAGCTGATGTATTTTTAAATATTTTAAATAAGAATGGTATTAAGAGTTGTAATGATTTACTTGTTTGTGAATATAGAGTAGATGATGCAACATATTTAGGACTTATCTTACTTGAAAATATAGAAGCTATTACACACGAAAATATTATGATTAATAATTTAGAATCTAATCAATTTACTAAGAATGTATATATCTTACCTGAAAGTTTAATGAAGATTAGTACATTTATGATAATCTCACTTCCTGATTTAAATTTCTATTCTTGTGAAAAGTTAAAAGAAATAGAAGGAAATAAGAGAAAAGTAATTGAAGAAAGCATTGATGCAAAATACCATCCATCTACTAAAGAAATTATTAAGACTATTAAGGATGAAGTTAAACGTATTAATGAAGAAACAGGTATTGATTATTTAGAGACTATGTCTAATGTAAATGATTTTATATTCCAAAAGACTAGTGATAATAATATTAATATTAGTGAGCTAGCGGACGCTACATTCACTGATGAAGCTATAAAGAAAGAGTTTAAAGCGAATTTGTCTCTTAAGGGTGTTAGTGAGGCTGAACCTATTGAATATGATTTAGTATCTAAAAAGATGAGAAATCAAAAGATTAAAACTGATACTGGTATTGAACTTATAATACCTCAAGAATTCTTTAAAGATAATTCTAATGTAGAAATTAAAAGTAATCCTGATGGTACTATGAGTATTGAAATTAAGAATTTTACTAAGATTATAAGTAGGTAATTATGAAGAGAATAAAATATTTTATTGTTATCTTATTATCTCTATTTTGTATAACTAGTTGTCAAAATATTAATAATCCAAATACTGATACTACTACAAATAATGGTACTACTGAGTCTTATGAGAAAGTACAAAAGACTCATGAGATAAATTTAAGAGAGGGATCAGTTGATGAGACTAATTATAGTTCAATAGTATTTAATACTGATAACTATTTTAAGACTAGTTATAATACTGGAAGTTTTGGTGAATTAAACGGTATTGAATATTATAGATGTTATCACCCAAACCCTAAAATTATGACTAAGCTACTTTCTACAAATACTTTCCTTGATGGTGAAATTAATTCTTGTTTTTATAATGTAGATAATTTAAAAGGAATTTATGAGATTAATATTGTATATAAATCAACTAAGGGTATAAAAGTATCTTATTCAAATGATAGAACGTATTCTGGCTTCTATATTGCAGGAAGTGCTTCAGAAATGTTTGATTTAACAATCAAACTAGATTACGAAGCCTTCTTTAAGGTTGAAACGCTAGGAGAAGAAGTAGAGATTGAATCTTTTGGATTAAAATATAATTCATCAGTTGTAAATGATAATAATGGTTATTTATCATATAGTGATACAAGAATTGATGCGCCTTATACTGATTTTTCTAATATTAAGTCAGGTGAAACAAGACAAATAGCTGATAGTATTACTATAAATAGTGATAATACTTATACTATTAATTCTTATAAGTCTTATACTTATTATACATTCGATGATGTTAAAGCCGATCCAAGCCTTGCGTCTGTTTGTGCTTACACTGACCCAGTTGACGTTGCAAACTATTACACACTATTTCATACATGGCCAGCTAATTATAATACACAAGGTTATGCAAAAACTGTTTCAAAGTATTTTGGTGATAAGACTAGATGTTATTCTAAGTATCAAAGAACTGATGGATATGCAACAAGTGTACCATATTATACAAGTAGTTATTATCCTACATATTATGAACTTGATTTCGATGAAGATTCAACATATGATACATCTAACCGTGGTAAGGGAAGACTTGTAGTATGGAGTGAAGGATTTAAAGATGTAGATTATTTTGGTCAAGTTGTAATTGTATATACTGATGACCATTATGCAACATTTTCTGAATACAATAATTATGGTTCATTTGGCACTAGATTTAGTGCTGAAAGAAGTGTTACAGGTTATAAGTGGAGCGAACCTACAACACTTAAACAATCAAATTAATTGATTATTAATATATAACTTAATATAATAATATTGTGATCTTCAGGGTTGGATGAAATTTCCTACCGGAGGTATAGCCCTCGAGCAGTAATGCTGAATCCGTTTGATTCGGATGCCGACAGTTAAAGTCTGGATGAAAGAAGAAAAAAATATTTTTTTCAGTATGCCTTAAAGTTCGCTTTAGGGCATTTCTTTTTTTAAGAGGAGGATATTAAATGAAATCACTATCTTTAAAAAAATGTATTTTAACAAGTTTATTTACAGCTATATCTGTAATACTTTATGTAGTAGGACCTAAG
>CAVAIM010000077.1:0-622 GCA_963588755.1 bacterium
TAAAGTATGGAAGATACCCAGAAGCAGAAAATGAGTTCATGATATATACTAATCCTGATATTAAATATAATTATAATATTGGAGACGAATACTATATAAAGAAAGATGAATTAGGTTCTGCATCTAATGGTGGTGTCATAGATACTGATAGTATAGATAATAGCGAAAAGTATGTACTTACAGGTATTGGTTACTCAAATTCAGTCGAGGGATTAGTTTTATCTAAATGCGATAAGTTAGAAAACTATGCTAGATTTACTGCAATTAAAGGTAGTATGGTTTATGATGTTGTTAATATTGTACCTGGAGTACATTATAATGGTGCACCAATATTTTATAATTTTAAAGAAAAAACACATATTGCAAATTATACAACTGATACAATAAATACTCATTATTTAGAAAGTAATGTAAGGTATTATAAGTATAATTTATTTAGTGTATCATCTTTAACTAAGTCTACCGAAAAAGAGACTATGTATAAACAAAGAGTTAATGGTGTAGAAGTTACCTGTGATAATGCAGTAGTAATTGGTTATGATTTTTATGAACTAATTGATTCAGTTTATGAAGCAAGTGTTTATGTAGAAAATAATAAAAACTTAAAAAAATTAGATGAAAA
>CAVAIM010000077.1:632-2023 GCA_963588755.1 bacterium
ATGTAATTCTTTGTGTTGTATTATTAGTAGTCTTATATTTCATTTCTTATGTTATATTAAGAAAGATATATGAAACTAAGAATGAAGCTTATACAATATTTAGAACTTTAGGTATAACTGTATCTGATATGAAGAGAATAAGTTTATTTGAAATACTTGTTTTATCTATTACATCTACTACATTAATGTATATAATAATGACTATTTTAGGTAAGATATTTAAGTATACTTATTTCATTAGGGACTTCGGTACTATAAGTGCTTTAATAACTATACTATATTTTGTACTTACTATCTTAATGGCTATAAGAATTGCGATAAAGTTTAATAAGAAGTTATTTAGCAAATCTGTAAAAGAATCTTTAAAGGAGGCTAAATAATGATTAAGATTAATAATTTAAATAAATATTATAATAAGGGAAAAAGAAATGAAATTCATGTAATCAATGATACTTCCCTTCTATTACCTGATACAGGTCTTATTACATTATTCGGACCTTCAGGTTGTGGTAAAACCACACTCTTAAATGTTATCGGTGGTCTAGATAAGGCTAGTGGAGACATTTTAGTAGATAATAATAAGGTTAATATTGAAAAATATCGTAGAGATAATATAGGATATATTTTCCAAAGTTATAATCTAATTAATGATTTAACTGTTTATGATAACTTAAGACTTGCATTATCTGTTAATAATGTTGAAGAAACAGAAGAAGTAGATAAGAGAATTGAATACGCACTTAAAATGGTTGGTATGTATAAGTACCGTAAGAAGTTAGCTAGCGAATTATCTGGTGGACAACAACAAAGAGTATCTATCGCAAGAGCACTAACTAAGAAGTGTAAGATTATTATTGCAGATGAGCCTACAGGTAACCTTGATTCATCGAATTCAATTCAAATAATGAATATATTGAAATCTCTATCTAAAACTAAATTAGTACTTTTAGTAACACATTCAAAAGAATTAGCTGATTATTATTCTGATACTATTATATCTATTCAAGATGGTAAGGTATTAAATATAGTAGGTTCTAATAAAGATGCTAAACTATCTAAGATTAATGATAATAAGGTATATTTAAAAGATTTAGAAAATACTACTTTAGAAAAAGATAATATTAAGATTGATTGTTATCAAGAGATTAAAGAAGATATAAGTTTAGAGCTAGTTTATGTAAATGGTACATATTATTTAAAGAGTAATGTTAAGATAGTACCTTTCAATAATCAAGTTGAGCTTGTAGATGCAAAACGCACTGACAGTGTTGAAGAAGTAAATGAAGAAGAGTTTAGTTATGATGATTCTCACTTTAGTGATACTAAATCAATAAATATATTTACACGTATTAAGAACTCATTTAAAGAAGCTTTCTCTAAGAGAACTAGTA
>CAVAIM010000077.1:2033-5365 GCA_963588755.1 bacterium
GTATTAAGAGAAAGAAAATATTCAAACTATTATTCTTTGTTTTAGGTATTGTATTAGTAATTCTAAACTTATCTTTAGCTAGAGCTTCATTTATTGAAACTAATAATTTACTTGATGCGGGTGATAAAGTATTCTTAAGAGATTCTAGTAAATATATAGGGGAAACTGGATTAACTAATAATACATCTGCTAATGAAGCATATAGGATGGGTTTGAGTGAAGAATATATGCCAATAGCTAGTAGTACTTTAGAGTTTAATGTCTATAAAGGTTCATATTATACAAAGAAGTATACAATTAATGCGCTATTTACTACAGGTAGTGATCTAGCTAAAGGTGAAATTATATATGGAAATAATGAAGAAGCTCTAATGAGTTCTAAGCTTGCAAATGAACTAATGAAAGAAGCTTCAATTAGTGATTATGATACATTATTTAAATATCTAAACTTAGCTGATTATGCATCAAAAACTAATGTTGGATATTATAAATTTTCTGGTATAGTAGAAGAATCTACTGATATCATTTATGAACCTACTTTTGATTACAATACTAATGGATATTTTAAAGTATCTACTAAAAATGGTTCAGCTGATAGTATTATTAATCTTTATGTATATTTTAATTCAAGTGATACCTTAAATAGTGATTCACTAGTATGTGGTAGATTACCTAAAGACAAAAAAGAAATAGTTGTAAGTTCTCAATTCTTTAAAGATTTCGAACTTACAAAAGATACTAATTTAGATGATTACTCACTATATTCAGATAAAGAATTAAATTGCAAAATTGTTGGTGTTGTGGACTCTATTGAATATAGAATATATACATTAAATAATGACTATCGTTATATTTTAACTAATGATAGTTTAGATATATATGGTTCATCTATTTCTAATATTAGTTATAATCAATTACTTGGACTTATAGATGATAATGAACAAGTTAGAGATTACGCTAACTCTAATAATTTATTGAGTTATAGATATTATGATTACAGTTATAGCCAAAAGAAGTTAGAAAGAGCTTCATTAATTCAATCTTATTTACAACAGGTGCTAGTATGTGCATTAATATTAGTAATTTATATATTCTTTATTATGCGTACTCAAATAATTAAAGATATATATGAAATAGGAGTACTTAGAGCTTTAGGTATTCCAAGGGTTAGGATATATTTAAACTATGTATGTCAAATAATTGTTACAATGTTTCAATCAGTATTAGTATCTTATGTATTATTAACGGCTGTTGTCGGAACTATAGAATTAAAAATTGCAAGCTATACTAAAAGTACATTCAATCTATTCTTAAGTCCTTCTACATATTATGTATTCTTTATATTACTTCTTTCTTCAATAATTATCGGATTAATTCCTGTATTCTTACTTGTTAGAAAGAAACCAGCGCAAATACTTGCAAAATATGATATGTAGTAAAATTTAATACAATTTAGAGCACTTTTTAGTTTAGGTGCTCTATTTTTATTATCTAGTTAAAACAAAAATAAAAGGTGATGTCTAAACATCACCTAATATAGTCTATTAAATTATAATTCAATTTTACTTTGATCTAATTCTTGAGTTTGAGTATTAGTATCACTACTCTTAAAATGAATTAACCAATTTAGTGTAGGATCAGATTCAATTTCATTTTCAAATACAATTAATCCATAAATGAAGTATAACATATAAGTTATTTCAAGATATGAATTATCAATTAAACCATATAAACCAGGGAATAACATGAATAAGAAGAAAATAAATTTCTTAAAATCCATTTTATAGAATACTCTTGCATACTTTTCAACTAAATGATATAAAAGGCAAATTAAACCAATAACACCAGTTACCGCAAGACTTTCAACAAATGTATTATGACAATATTGATAAGCAGGGAAAGTAACTGATACATTCCATCCCATTGGTGCAATGATACCAATACCAAATATAGGGTTAGATACAAATACCTTTAATCCTGATACCCAAATATATTGTCTACTAAAGAAAGTACCTAGATTTAAATATATACTAAAATCAAATCCTTTAAGAATTAAGAAACCAAGCCCAGCTAGGCACACTACAATAGCACAACCAACTAAAATTAATATAAGTTTTCTATATTCTTTAAAGAAATAAATAAGACCAATGATTAAAACTAAAGAACCAATTGCCGCAGCAAGTATTCCACCTTTACATACTAAGAATACTTCAATACCAAATTCTACAACATAAGCAATTAAATAATACCAATATTTTTTTAAATCTTTAAATGCTTTATAAATAGATAGTGGCATACACATCAAGATTACCATACCTACTGCATTATGTATTCCCCAACCTAAATCAATTAGTTTTTGATGAATACATTCTAGTGGGGACTTTTGATTAAAGATCATAAAGTAGATTATTTGTAATATAATTAGTCCTGTTAAATATAGTGAATCATCTGCAAGATTATCTAAATTTGATTTATTAGTTGAAGTAAAGAAGATAATACCATATACAATAAGGGCAAATCCTATAATTAGAAGTGGAGTGAAGAACCATTTATAACAAAGTGTTGTATAAGCATCGTTTGTTTTAGAAAACATTCCACCTAAAGATAAACCTATAAAGTAGATAGTAAGTCCTATTGTAAACTTACCTATTTTTAATTTTGGTCTATATTTAATGTTATTTACAATAATACCAGCTATTAAAAATAATATAGGAATAAACCATGAGATTAATTGTATAAACTCTCTTCCCTCAAACCTTACTTTACATATTGTAAAGGGTTCAAATAATAAGAATAGTAAAGCAGTACTTGTATTCTTGCTACTAATTAACATTAATAATATAATAACTCCATATATTGTATACATTACAAAGTTAACCCAAATAGGTGCAACTGAGGATATTAGATAACAAACAAATACAAAAATTGTCAGTATCATCTTTATATACTTAGAGTTAAAAAATGAATTTAATTTATTCATATAATTTTCTCCTTTAAAAAAGTATAATAATTTTAAAAGTCTACTTATTATATAATATTATTAGATATTATGATATAGACAATGAAAATTAAATTGTAAAAATGTATACGCTTTCTTATAAAAAGTTTTAAAAATCATCTTGATTTTATTTTTTTAATATTTATAATAATAACCACAATAGCAATGAAAAGAAGTAGTAATTAAATGAAGCTTTAAAGCGAGCTATAGTAGGTGTGAGTATAGCATTGTCTAGTTTAATGAACGTCTCTTGGAGCTGATATCCGAAAAAATAAGGATTATCCGGGTTCGCCCGTCAAAGCGTCTGAGTTTGATGGAACTCATAGAGTACTTA
>CAVAIM010000078.1:0-5357 GCA_963588755.1 bacterium
GGACAATCTTTAACTGATGCAATGTATAATAGGATGTTAAAGGCTATTGATTCTGTATTGAATAGAGTAGGAGAAGAAGATTTTATGACTTTTATTAAAGTCGCAGAAATTATTAAAGAGGAGGTTATAAAACATGAAGGTAATATTTAAAAATATGAAAGATAAAGAATGGATATTACTTGGATTAATTATACTTGATGTAATAGGTCAAGTAGCACTTGAATTAAAGATGCCAGAATATACAGCTAAATTAACTCAAATTGTAACATATAATCATGGTTCAATTGATATGGGTGAGGTTTGGTATAATGGAGGAATGATGATAGCCTGTGCATTTGGCTCCCTAGCCCTTGCACTACTTAATGCATTCTTTATATCTACATTCTCATCTGGTATTACTCGTTCTATTAGAGATAAATTCTTTACTAAGGTAAGTAAATTATCACTAGCTGAAATAAATCAATTTGAAACATCTAGTTTAATTACTCGTACAACAAATGACGTAGTACAAGTACAAAACTTCTTAGGTATGGGTACAGGACTATTATTTAGAGCCCCTATTACAGCTATTTGGGCTATAACTAAAATATCTAGATCTCATATTTATTGGACACTTTCAACAGTTGTTGCAGTATTAATTATTTTAGTAGTAGTTATTCTTGTAGTACTTTTAGCTTTACCTAAATTTAAGAAGATTCAAACATTAACTGATGAACTTAACTTACGTGCTAGAGAAAACATGCAAGGAGTTAGAGTAATTAGAGCGTTTGACGCGAATGATTATCAAACAGCTAAGTATGAAGATACTAATGATAAGGTATATCATAATAACTTATTTACATCTTTAGTAGCAGGAGCTATGATGCCAATTATTACTTTAGTAATGGAAGGTTTAACTCTTGCAATATACTATTTTGGTGGTTATATAATGAATGAAACTGAGATGGTTAATAAATCGCAAGTTCTAGCTGATATGACTGCTTTCTCAAGCTACGCATTACAAGTAGTAATGGCTTTTATGATGTTAATTATGATATTCATGTTACTACCTAGAGTATTAGTATCATTAAAGCGTATTAATGAGGTGTTAGATACTAAATCTAGTATTAAAAATGGTAAGAAAGAAAACGAAGTACACGAAGGTAACATTGAATTTAAGAATGTTTGTTTCTCATATTCTAATGATGATAAATATACACTTTCAAACATTAATTTTACTCTTAACAAAGGTGAAACTTTAGCTATTATTGGTTCAACAGGATCTGGTAAATCAACTTTAGCTAATCTAATTAATAGATCATATGATGTAACATGTGGTGAGATTTTAATTGACTCAATGAATATTAAAGATTATAAATTAGCTGATTTAAATAAAAGAGTTTCTATAGCTCATCAAAAAGCTAATTTATTTAAGGGCAGTGTTAAATCTAACATTTGTTATGGTGCTGATAACATTAATGAAGATAGATTAAATCAAGTAATTAATACATCTAATTCTCGATTTATCTATGATTATGACGGCTTAATGACAGAAGTTGCACAAGGTGCTACAAACTTCTCTGGTGGTCAAAAACAAAGATTATCTATAGCACGTACTTTATATAAAGATAGTGATATTTATATCTTTGATGACACATTCTCTGCCCTAGACTTTAAGACTGATAGTGAGGTTAGAAAAGCTATAAAAGAAAACTATAGAGATAAGACTGTAATTATCATCGCTCAAAGAATTGGTACAGTAATGAATGCAGATAAGATTATGGTATTAAATGATGGTAAGATAGATTCAATTGGTACGCATGAAGAACTACTTAAGACATCTAAGTTATATCAAGAGATTGCATTATCTCAATTAGATAAGGAGGAATTATAATGAATAGAATGAATAATATGAAAAAAGAAAAAACTGATTTCAAATCTATTAAGAAATTAATAATATATTCTAAAAAATATCTTCCTGCCGTTGCAGTATGTATTGTGTTTGCGATTGTATCAAGTGTTGCGACTATCATCGGGCCTGAAAAGATTCAAGATTTAATGACAATTATTACGCGTGGTCTACTTCCTGGTGCATCCATTGATTTTAATGAATTTAACCAAGCTACATTAAAACTTGTAATTATCTATTTATTAGGTGCTCTTGCAAGCTATCTAATGACTCTGATTTCATCAATTGTTTCAGCTAAGTTATCTAAAGAATTTAGAACTGATATTAATAAAAAACTTGTTACTTTGCCTCTTTCATTCTACGATTCATCTACAAGAGGAGATGTAATGAGTGTAATTACTAACGATGTAGATACTTTGTCACAAGCATTAAGCCAATCTATTGCAAATATCTTAAACGCTATAGTTTTATTCTTTGGTATTACATTTATGATGTTTAAGACAAGCTGGGTGCTTGCGCTTATAACAATTGGTGTATCATTAGTTGGTTTTATTGCGGTTATTCTAATTGGTGCAAAGAGCCAAAAACAATTCCATATTAGACAAAAGACTTTAGGTGAAATGAATTCTGATATTGAAGAAGTATTTTCAAATATTAATTTAGTTAGAGAATACGGTGCTACTGATTATGAAATTGATAAGTTTAAAGAAATAAATACTAGATTATATGATTCTAATAGAAAGAGTCAATTATTAACTAATATGATGATGCCTATTATGACACTAGTATCTAATATTGCATATGCTCTAATTTTCTTAGTAGGTATATTAATGAGTGTCAAGTCAGATGGTTCTATTGATCCTACAATTATTGCAACTCTAATTACATTCCAAATTTATTCTCGTCTATATTCTCAACCTTTATCTACATTCTCTCAATCAATTACTTATATACAACAAGCTTCATCAGCTGCAAATAGAGTATTTAAGTATTTAGAAGAAGAAAGTGAAGAAGATGAATCTAGTAAGCCTGAATTACTACATAATGTAGAAGGGCAAGTTGAATTTAAAAATATTAACTTTAGTTATAACTCTCAAAGAGAGATTATTCATGATTTCTCTCTAAATGTTAAAAAAGGTAGTAAGATTGCGATTGTCGGTCCTACTGGTGCTGGTAAGACTACTATTGTTAATTTACTTATGAGATTCTATGAAGTAAATAGTGGTCAAATTTTAATTGATGGTATAGATACTAAGACTACTACAAGAGATAATGTAAGAGCTCAATTTGATATGATCTTACAAGATACTTGGTTATTTGAAGGTACTATTAGAGATAATCTAAGATATAATGATTTAACTATTACTGATGATAAAATTATTGAAGCCTTAGGTAAGGTTGGATTAAAGCATTATATTGAAACACTTCCTAATGGACTTGATACAATAATTAATGAAAACTTAAGTTTATCTGAAGGTCAAAAACAAGAACTTACTATAGCTCGTGCAATACTTCGTGATAAACCTATGTTAATTTTAGATGAGGCTACATCTAATGTTGATACTAGAACTGAAATAGTTATTCAAGAAGCTATGGATATGTTAATGTCTAGTAGAACTAGCTTTGTAATCGCACATAGACTTTCAACTATTAAAAATGCTGATTTAATCCTTGTTTTAAATAATGGAGACATTGTTGAAACAGGAAAACACACTGAATTACTTCAAAAACAAGGATTTTATAGTAAATTATATAATTCTCAGTTTGAAATTAATTAAAAAATGTTATAAAATTAATTAATTATTAGTTTATTAAGAGGGCTTTAGTATGGTACTTGCGGATTTTGATTCTTTAATTAATGATTACAAGCATAACTTATCTTTAAATGATAAGGTTAAAAACTACATATTAAATCATTTTTATACTGAAGAAAATATCAAGGAATATATTGATATGTTTACTGAAGTTGCAAAAGAGATTAATGATGAGGTAGGATATGCCTTATCACGTGGTATGTACTTTTGGTTACATCATGGATCTAATATTGAATTTGCACATAAGTATAATGCGGAAGCTCTTTGGCTATACCGCAAAATTGATAACTATAAATATAAGGCTGGTTATTTAAGTATTTTAAATAATGAATTAATTTATAATAATTATAAAGCCAACCTTTATGATAGTTATTTAATTATGAATGAAGGAATGGATATTATTGAAGAAACAAAGAATATTAACTATTTCTATTCATTTGCGGTAAATGGTTTCTATCTACTACTTGACTTAGGTTTAACTGATAAAGCTATGACAATGCTTGAAAAACTTGAAAAAAATAATGTAACAAGTAGTAATGCAGATGAAGGTATATTAATTATATTAAAAATAAAGATTAATTATATTACTGATAAAAAGCTTGCTTTAGAATACGCAAGAAAGATGCTTGCGATGAATGAAAAAGAATTAATATTTGAACCATACTTAGTTTATTCTTATATGTTAAAAGCTTTATGCCTAAATTCTTTGGACTCAGAAGCTGATGCAATGGCTGAAAGATTGGTTAAATATATAAATGATGAACATTTAACTGATGAAATTAATTTGAGTGAAGCTTATATTGCCCTTGCAAGATATTATGCAAGAAAAGGTGACAGAAAAGAAGCTTTCAAGTATTATAAATTAATATTACCTATATATAATAATATTTTAGGATTCAAGAAAGATGTTATAACTGAAGCTTGTACAATCTTTAAAGAACATGATCAAGAATTATATATCAAGGCTTTAGAAGCTAAATCTAAATTACTTGAAGAGATTAATAAGACATTTATAGTTGCGACTGCAAATGATAAAAAGATGCATGATTCATTTATTGATATTAGATATGAATATCTATTTGATAAGATGAAGCGTCTTACAACATTCATAAGTAAGGTTGATAAATTAACTGATAAAGATAACATTAGTCAAATGATTGAAGAAGGGGTACAAAATATCCTTGGTGCAAAAAGGGTTAAGGTTATCATTGAAAATGATGAATTAATCTATAAAGGACTTGATTTATCGCAAGTTAATGATTTAAAGATATTTGAAAATGAAGAACTACCTGAATCTATTAAACATAAATATGATTGTGTAGCAGTAATAAAGATTTCTAAAGATAAGGTAGGAGATAATCTATATATTATTATAGGTTTTGATCCTATGGGTAATCTTGAAAAGAAAGAAAACTACTATATTCTTTCTCTAACTAAAGAAACTCTAACTCCATTAATTCTTCAAGTAGATAGATATAATGAAGCTGTATCTAATTATTCAAGAGATGAATTAACTCAATTACATAATAGATATGGATTACTTAAGATGTTAAATGATAGACTATATCATGATATTGATTCTTATCTATTAATGATAGATATTGATGATTTTAAGAAAATAAATGATAACTTCGGTCATGCTGAAGGTGATAGAG
>CAVAIM010000079.1:0-5310 GCA_963588755.1 bacterium
TTATGAAACTTACTGAAAAACAAAATGATTTACACTTTTCTAGTGATGATTTTAATTTATTCAAGAAAGTTATTTCACTCTTATTTGTTAAAAACAAGTCATCCATATCTAAATCCCCCATTTTATTAATTTATAATTAAACTTAAATTAATTAATTTTCTAAAATAAACTCTAATAATTAATTTAAAGTATAATTTTGATCATACATTTATTTTACCAGAAATAACTCATGCTGATCAAGCTTAGGAAGTATTGATTATGTACTAAATATAATGAATTTTAACTGAAAATAGTGTTTAAATTAACATTTTAAACTCTTAGATAAATTTTAGAAATTAGGTCGTTCGCACTTTTCCAATAAAAAACGCCCATTAAATTACACTTTTCCAAAAATTAATAAACACATGTAAATAAAATACTAAAAATATGGGCTAGAAATCAATCTAGTCCATATCATTTATTATATTAAATTAGTTCCATTTAATTACAATGCTTGAAATGTATGTAGTATTATCACCAGTAGATGATTCATAATATACACCAAATCCACCATTAGTATTAGTTTCAATTTCAGCACTTAAATTAACTTCATGTATATAACCAGCTTCAAGTTGAGTAGCATTTTGAGCTCCTGTAGTAGTTATATTAGTATATAACTTACCATCCTTAGTCCATGCGTGAATAGTACATTCAGTTAAGTAAACACTAGTAGATGTACTTGTTGCAAGATCTGTTACTACTTGTTTACCACTTTCATCAACTGATAACTTAACAAGTTTAACAATAGTTGAATTACCGCTTTCTCTTATAATTCTTACTGCATAACCTGTCTTAGTAGTTGCATCATATTTAATTCTTGTTTCAATGAAGTTACCACTAGAACCAAATCCTTGACCTGCAGTCTTACCAGGAGCTACTTTAAGAGTTACATCCATATCACCATATTCTTTTGATTCAGGAGTATAGTTAAGTTCACTGAATTTAACATCACTTGACTTACTTCCAGTAAAGTAGATACCTGTATAATCCTTAAATCCATTCTTTGCACCTGTACCATAAGCTACATTGTTAACTGTCCAATAACCTTCTTTAACTTCCATGTTATTGTTAAGCGCAATACTAGCTATTTCTACATTATATTCATCGAATGATAATAAGTTATCACTTGTAATAGCTTTACTTGAAATTAAAGTTGCAACCTCACCATATTCACTTCTAATATGTTTACTTTCAACTTCAACCTTTACATACTTACCAACCCATGCAGGATTAATTACAATGCTCTTTAAAGGTTCATCAGTACGTCCTTCAAATACGTGACGAGCATTAGTACCAGTCTCATCATCACAGATATACCAATTAATTCTTGAGTTATCCGCTCTATCACCTAGATTAGAAATAGTATATCCTACTTCATAAGTACCATTTTCAGTTTGAGTTAATGTTTGAATTTCTGCTTTATCTATTGCAAGAATTGAAGGCTTAACTGTAATTGATACAGCACCAACTAAACCTGATGCATCACGTGCTTCAATTACAACGTCTAGAGTTTCTTCTCTATCACTTGTTGCAGTTACTAAACAAGTACCATCCTCTTGTTTAAGAAGAGTTACTAAGTCCTTATATTCTTCTGCTACACTATATGTTACATCAGTTGCAACATTAGACTCTACACCATTTCTTAAAACCTTATAGCTTAATACTGATGTATTACCACCTTCAAGACCGGCTTCAATTTCAGACTTAGAAGCTTCTAGAGTTAGAGTATCAGCTACATCTGTTGCACCAAAGCTTGTAACAACTTCTTTTTGATTTAGTGGATCCCAATCATCTTCACCACGTAATAAGTTATAAATGTTATAAGTAGTATGTCCTTTAGAATCAACTAGTTTATAAGCCTTTAATGCATTAGTACCAGTTAAATCTACACCATATCCAGAATTTAGGTTGTCATTAAAGTCAATTTGGTTACCATTATAAGATACATTAGAATAATAACTTCTATATGTAGGATATAATACATCTGACCAACCAATTGAATACTTACCTGTTGAATCGTTGAATCTAGTATCGATTACATTAAATCTTCCTGCTGCCTTTGATAAATATTGATGAGGATCATTTCCTACATTATTATGTACAATATTAATATCACAGTTAAGTAGAGTTGCACCAGCTGATGAATACCATGGCTTAGATGCATAGAAATCAAATGAGCAGTTTAGATATACTGCCTTACTTGATCCATTTAGAGCGTCATCTGTAGACTCTAAATGACAGTTTTCATATAAAGCTCTAGCGCTTGATACAAATGGCATCATATTTAATCTAGATACAAATGATACATTCTTACAATATAATTTATCACCACTATATGTACCTAATTGACATTGAGTTACATTAGTACTTCTCTTATCATAGTTTTGTCTAGTATCTAGTGGATAATCTAAATCAACATTACAATATCCACCAATAGTCATGTTTTCTACACCGAATCCATCTCCTCCAATGTTAAACATTGTAGGATTAGCACCAGCATATCCTTCATCATGACCATAGTTCATCGCAAGTACAACATTTCTAGCGTCATCAGTTAAACCAATCCACTTCATATTTGCACAAGTCTTTGTAATTTGATAAGCATCTTCTGTAGATTCAGAATCCTTATCATGTGTCCAATATACACCTGGTGCAATATATAATCTCATTGGTTCATCTTCAGTTCCATCAACACAAGCTTCAATTGCAGCCTTAATATTATTGTAAATATATTGATGTTCTCTAACTTCAGTATCAGTTAATCTTGAGTCTAGTAATATAGCCTTTTCGCCTAATACTACATCAGTAGAATTCCATCCATATGTAAACTTAGAGTAATCACTTGATACCTTTACTTGATATTGTGCACCAAGTTTACCAGTAATAATTTGGTTTAACCACATACCATAATCACCTTGGTATCCGAAGCTTTGTGCAATCTTATAACCATCAGTTGAACTATCGTCTTCTTTTTCAATCTTACCTAAATTAACTACAGTTCCATCAGTATAGGTAATAATAAGTTCACCAGCTTCATTGTATTCAACAGACTTAATGCCGTTACCAGTATCTCCTTTTTCACCTTGAGCACCTGTTGCGCCAGTATCACCCTTGTCTCCTTTAGCACCTGTTGCACCAGTATCTCCTTTGTCTCCCTTTTCTCCTTGAGCTCCAGTTTCTCCTTGAGGACCAGCTTGACAACTAGTTACAGTTAGCGCAAGGCTAGCTGCGGCTAAAGATGTTAAAATAATCTTATTAAATTTTCTTTTCATATTCTTCTCCATTTAAAATAAATATACGCATTATAAGAAAATAAATTTACTAGTTCATTTATTTTCCTATAAAGTAATTTAGTGAAACGTTTCTTTACGCCTTTATTCTAACTCTTCAAAACTAATAAATCAATCAAAAGTTAATAACACGATACTATCTTTACAATTTTGTATCACTTTTTACAAAAGTTCAAAATTGTAAATTGTAAAAGAAAAAAAGATCTACATTTTGTAGACCTAATTAAATAAAAGCTGAGATAAAGACATAACTATTACAAATACGCCTAATAGTGGAGATACAAATGATATAAGAACGCCAATTGCTAAAGAAAATGCTGAATATATTTTAATTCTTTTGCGTCTAGCTCTACGCTCTTTCTTAATCTCTTCCATCTCTTCTTTAGTAAATGTTCTATTAAATCCTCTGTAAAAATAGTGAGGAGCACCATAAAAATAGTGATAAGTATTGTTATATCGATATTCTTGATTTGTATTGTACCTGTTTTGATACATATTACTATACTTCTCTGGATTCTTTAAATAATCATTTACCATACTTAAATTATCTTTAATAAAAGTATTAGCTAGATTTACCTTCTTAAACATAACACCATCTTTATATTTATCTTCACATACATCAGGATGATATTTCTTACTAGCTTTAATATAAGCTTTTTTAAGTTTAGCCTCATCTATCTCTGTTTCTTTATCAAGTTCTAAAATAGATAGATATTCTTTTAATTCATCAATTGAAGTCACTATAATCACCTCTTTAAAGTGATTAAATTATAATACTTAAATATCGCACAAATATGTAATAAATGTAAAAAATAAAAAAGATTAGATTTTACTCTAACCTTTCATATCAATCTATTGGAATGCGTTGAATCCACCTAGACCTAATACTGCAAGAATTGCAATAATTGCAAGTATCCACCAGATAACACGCCAAGCCTTAGTTTGCTTCATCGCAAAATCATAGCTTAAATAAACTACAATACCAGTTAACATTAAGCTTGATACCCATTGTAAAATACCAGGTACTTTACCAAAGTTTACGCTCCAACCCCATGCGTTAAATGCAGCTTGAAGACCTACGAAAATGTAGGCGATTGCTACTAAAATAACTGCGATAAACGCAATCATTCCCATGGTTCCAGTTTTTCCAGTTTTCACTGTACTCTTAGCCATATATTTATCCTCCTATAACCACCATACGAAGTTCTTATATGCGATTGTGATAATATCAACAATCCACACGAATGGAACTCCGATTACTAAAATAAGTACTGCAAGAACAATACCTACTGTATCATTCTTAGAAATAGATTTAAGTAATCTATAAATATTCCAAACAATGTCTAAGAAAGGTAATGCAAGAATAATCTTTACCCATTGAGGTAAATCTTCCATAGTCTTTAATAAATCATTTAATGAGTTATTAGATTTCTTATTATTGTTTTTCTTTTTGTCGTCTACTAATTCTGACTTTGTTTCTTCTGCCATAATATCCTCCTAATTAATTTAAATAAGAGCCCTTGAGAGAGCTCTTAAATATTACTTACATAAGAATAAATGATTAAATACTAATACCCAAATTAGGTCTAGCCAACCGAATGCAAAACCAACGATTACAGCTAAAATTACACCGATGATGTTTTCAGTTGTTGGCTTTTGAATAACTGCAGTTACACGAACAAAGATTTCAGTGACCCAGTTTACTACAGGAATTAATAATAATATGATTTGAATTAATCTAGATTGTTTATTAAACCATGCCATAATTAGATGCTCCTCCTATTTGTCTAAATTATATAATAAAAATATTTTACATACAATGATTTTTGTAAATATTTTTAGTCTATATTGCTAATTTCTAAACAAATAATAAAAAATTATATTCTTTATTAATATCTTATATGTTTTAAGAAAAAAGATTAAACTAGATAAACTAATTTAATCCTTTTCTTTCTCTCTTTTGTTCATACATCAATCTATC
>CAVAIM010000080.1:0-5274 GCA_963588755.1 bacterium
GCAGTAATATCAATACCTTTATTTATATATGATTTATAACCTTCAATATCTAAAATCATATATTTATTTTGCGTTAAAGATTCCTTACTAGTTCCATAGAAGTTATTGTTATATTCAATTGTTTCAAAAAAGAAGTCATTATCCTTTAATTTTAAGAATTCCTCTTTAGTTATAAAATGATAATCTATACCATCAATTTCTTGATATCTTTTATCTCTTGTAGTATAGGTTACTACTTTTTCTATGTTATACATTTTTTCTAATATTCTTCCGATACTTGTTTTACCAGAAGCACTTGGTCCCATTAAAATAATCATACTTTAAACCTCGTATAAAATTATAACAAATTTATTGAAATTATGATATAATCTTTTTAGGTGATTATTATGTATTTTGCAAAAGATATAACAAAAGAAGGAAATCCTGTATTAAGGGTTAAATGTGAAGAAGTAAAAATGCCAATTAGTGCTCAAGACTTAGAAGTACTTAAAGGATTACATGAATATGAAGTTATCTCTCAAGATGAAGAATTAACTAAACAATATGGTATTAGACCAGGTGTTGGTATTGCAGCTCCTCAAGTAGGTGTTGCGAAAAGAATGTTTGCGATTGAATTTGATGATTTCTTAGACAATTATAAACATTATTCATATGCAGTTATTAATCCTCAAATTATTGAGAAAAGTGATGTTTTAACATACTTACCTGCTGGTGAAGGTTGTTTGTCAGTAGATAGAGAAACTTGTGGAATTGTTCCAAGACCTTATAGAATCGTTGTAAAGACTTGGATTTATGACTTTGAAAAGAATAAAGCACAATTCAAGACTCTAAGACTTGAAGGTTATCCTGCAATCGTATTCCAACATGAATATGACCATTTAGATGGTATTATGTTTGTTGACAAGCTTACAACTGAAGAAGCTCTAAAGGCTAATCCAAGTATT
Organism: bacterium; assembly: GCA_963588755.1. Taxonomy (GTDB): domain Bacteria; phylum Bacillota_I; class Bacilli_A; order Acholeplasmatales; family Anaeroplasmataceae; genus JAEELC01. The sequence goes on from CAVAIM010000080.1 coordinate 945, forward strand.
AAATCCTTCCCACTATATACTGTTGAGGAAGATGAAGACGAAGCCAACGATGAAGAAGCTTAATAAAAGCGCATTAAAATTCATTGATAACTATCAAAAGAATAAAGATCCATATAATAAAAAGTGTCGCTTTATCCCCACTTGTAGCGAGTATTCGAAACAAGCTTATACTAAATATAATTTTTTAAAAGCTTCTTATCTTACTACTAAAAGATTACTTAAATGTAATCCTCTAACTAAAATGGGAACATACGATCCTCTTCCACGCGATTTAAAGAGTGAGGATTTAATGGACGCAATCCAAAACAAAAAGGAACATTAATCGTTCCTTCTTTTTTTATTTTAAGATTGTCTTTCCATCTTCAAAGTAGATTAAACCATCTTTATAAAGTCCACCTAAAGCTCTCTTGAATGCTTTACGTGAAAGAGGTAATATAGCTTCTACTTCTTCTGCAGATGACTTTGCATCTAGCTTAAATTGGTTATTATGAGCCTTTAAGTAATTAATTAATAATTCCTTATCAGGATCAATTTGATTTTCCTTTTGTTCAATTAAAGATCCATTATATTCATCATCAGATTTAACATGGATAATCTTTACATGAACATTTTGACCCATATGATATGTTCCACGCATTTGAGTCTTATGAACATAAATATCCTTATAATCAGTAGTAACTAGTGATACACCATCTTTTAGAATACGATATACATAAGCGTTTACTACTTCATTTAAAGAATATTTAACATCTTCATTTGTATGTTCTAATATTTCATATCTATTAAGAGGTTTTGCGAATAAAGTATTCTTCTTTTCTTTAAGTAAAACTAATAGTTTATCACCAACTTCAGGCCATAATTTAAAATCATATGGCAAGTAATCAACTGATACTAATATATCCTTAGTAGTATTATTAGATACAAAGACACCAGTATTAGAAATAACTTCCATTACTTCTACAAATCCAGGCTTCTTTAGAGTTACATAAGGTTTATTACATGTAGCACAAAGTCTATGTTGTTTATCATAATAGATAAATACATTAACATGACTTCCTAGTTCTAATTCATCTTTAGCTTCTCTAAAGTGAAGTAAAACTTCATTACCTTCTTCATCTTGTAACATATATCCTAAGTCACTTTTTCTATTAACTTTTAATGAATAATTATAACCTGCATTTATCATATGTTAGTTTCTATCTCCATCTTTATAATTTTTATCAGTTTGATTTTTATACATATCAGTTTTATCTTTTATCTCTTTAATAGATACTTTTTTATTTTGTTCTATCTTCTTTATAAGATTTTTAATTTCTCTATCAGTTAGCTTTTTTTCCATCTTTATTACTCTTTGAATATTCACTACTAGAATCAGTATACTTAAGTCCTAGTTTATCAAATTCATCACAAATATAACTTAAATTATTCTCACTACTAATTGTTTCTTTAGTACCTGTAAAATAACCAAATGGAAAGAAGTCATCCTTATAGGAAATTAAAGTAAATTTAGCACTACCAACTGATGAAATATATTCATCGTGATATTCTTTAAATTTATCAATTTTAAGTGAGAAATCAGACTTAGGATCATACTTATGTAACCACTTAGTAAGTCCATGAAAGTATAAATCTTTTTCCTTTTCTCTATAAGTCATCACAAAGTATTTTTTTCCTTTATTATATACTCCTCCTAAATTAGGAAGAGTAAATATAAATACAGGATATCTTCCCTTTAAGTGATGATTTACTCTTAAATCCATTATGATTTTATTTATATCCATATTATTTAATTAATTCAAGTCTTCTAATTACTTCATCAATTCCAAGAACTGAAATAATATCGTCACTTGACATACAGTTTTCTTTATGTGTAAGCGCAAGGTTTAAAATATGATATAAATTCATAATCATACCTCTATAGCTATCAGGATCAGCTTTGTAATGCTTCTTATCTGTATACTTAAGTTCATTACCTAAATCCTTCATAGTCTTAACTACACCATTCTTTAAATCTTTAAAGTAGTTAATTAGGCCATCTACAACTTCAACTAAATCTTCTTCTTTAACGTTCTTTAAAATTTCTTCTCTTAAATTAGATGGAACATTTTCAAAGTAATCATTGAAGAAATATCCGAATGCATCCATAAAGCTAGAATAGTTAACTAAGTCTTTTCTATGTTCTTTAGATTCAAATCCTTGAGTTGCAAAAATCTTTTCTACAAGTTCTAAATTATTAGTAAATTTTGTGTATAACTCAGAATCAAATTCCTTAGCCCAATTAAGAAGATTTTCTACATTTTCTTTAGCTGTCTTTTCATAAATAACTTCACCAGAAATGTTATTTAACTTATCTAAGTCATATAAAGGTCCTGATACACCCATGTTTTCAAATTTAACTTCAAAATCAAAGATATCTTTATCCTTATTAATTTGATACCACTCTTCAAAATTAGAATTAATTAAAGTTAGAAGGTATACAAATAATGATTTTGCAGGATATCCCTTTTCAAGGTAATAAGATGCATTACTTTCTGGGTCTTTTCTCTTTGATAATTTTCTTCTTGAACCATTATCATTCTTCATAACTGGTGCTACATGACCATATTGAGGAAGTTTGAATCCAAGAGCGTTGAATAATTCAACGTGAATTGGTAAGCTTGAAATCCATTCATCTCCTCTTAATACATAAGTAGTACCCATTAAATAGTCATCACATGCGTGTGCAAAGTGATATGTAGGAATACCATCAGTCTTAAGTAAAACGAAGTCATTGAAGTTATTATCCATATCAAGTTTACCCTTAATAAGATCTTCTACTTCAACTCTCTTTGGAGTATTCTCATTAACTCTAAAACGTAATACATATGGAGCCTTCTTATCAAGCATTTCTTTAATTTCTTCAATACTTCTATCTCTCCATACTGCATACTTACCATAGTATCCAGTCATTTCCTTGTTTTCTTCTTGAGTCTTTCTCAAAGCTTCAAGTTCTTCTTCAGTTGCAAAACAAGGATATGCATAACCAGTTTGTACTAGATATTTTGCAAGAGCGTGATAAATACTTACTCTTTCAGATTGTACATAAGGTCCGTATGAGCCAATTTCAGAATCTTCTGAGATTACACCTTCATCAATCTTTAAGCCTAAACGATTAAAGATATCACAAATAATCTTACGAGAACCAGCTACTTCTCTCTTCTTATCAGTATCTTCAATACGTAAAATAAAGATACCATTATTTTGAGATGCAATACGACGATTAATAAGCGCTGTATATACACCACCTATATGTAAGAATCCTGTAGGAGATGGTGCCATACGTGTTACAACAGTACCTTCTTTTCTCTTAGGATATTTAGCTAATATATCATCTTTAGTTTCTTTAACATTAGGAAATAAAATTTCTGCTAATTCATTATAATTCATATAAATATACTCCTTTAAAGTCTTAAAATTATATCACAATAACTAACTATTTACAAATTATTTTTTTGTTGTAGATCCAAATCCAGATGTACGTATTCCATCAGTTTCATCATCATATGTAATAAAATACTCGCTAAATATACCTTGGGCTATACCTTCACCCTTTTTAACATTTAGTACTTTACCCTCGTTTGAATCATTAGTTAATTTAATCATTATATGTCCTTCATTTAAGGCATTATAATAATCACTATCAATAATACCTACTGTATTATTTAATTGAATTCTATATTTAAATCCTAATCCACTTCTAGGATATATTGATAACACATATCCATCTTCAATAAAACATCTAATACCTGTAGGAATCTTGATTGTTTCACCTGGATTTAGTGTGAAATCAAGAGGTGAGAAAAAATCATATCCTGCAGAACCTGTAGTAGCTCTTTTTGGTAGTTTGATATCATTATATATTTCATCTTGATTTAAGCTTAAATCATAATCTTTCTTAAATTGTTCTAAGCTAATTTTTTCAAATCTTGCGACTTTCTTCATATTATTTACACTCCTTTTAAAATACATAATTAATTATATCAAATATAGGAATAAACTTAAATATTTGATATAATGTTTTTGAGGTAAAATTTATGAATGAATATAAAAACTTTTCCGCTTATTTTGATACAATAATGGATTTTTTAGATTATAATGATTGGATTAACTTTACTAAAGAAAATATTAAAGAAGGTTCTACAATTCTTGATTTAGCTTGTGGATCTGGTATATTCTTAGTAAATATGAATCTATATGGATATCCTACAGATGGACTTGATCTATCTAGTCAAATGATTGACTTATGTAGAGATAAGATGTTTATTAACCATATAAATACTGATTTATATAC
>CAVAIM010000081.1:0-5269 GCA_963588755.1 bacterium
AGATATGCTTATGCAACACTTTTATATACTCATTTAGGAAAATCTGATTTAGCATATAATACAATACTAGAATTTAATAAATATAATAATAGTGAAAGTTATTTAACTAAAAATAGTATTAAGCTTGATGCATTAATGTGTTTATCAAAAAGTATTAGAGATATGTTTATTATAGATTCTAAGGATAAAATTATTCTTGAAAACGGACTGCCAGAAGAGTGTAATACATATACATTAAAAGGTTTTCCTATCTATAATAATATGACTATTGATTTATCTAAAGATCATAATAGTTTCTTACTTAATGTTATATCAGAGAAAGAAAATGACTTAGAAATTGTGTATAAATCAAGACATTATGTCGTGCATGTTAAAGCAGGAAAAACTCAAATTAATTTACTTGATTTAATAAGCAAAAAAAATGTAAAAAAATAGAAAATTAAAAGTATAAAAAAATCCTTTACCTAAGGGATTTTTTTAATCTTGAAATAATTAAATTTTAAAAAATAAATTTTTGTATTTACATTCAAATATTTAAGTAATATAATTATTGCAGTTATATAGAATATCTAATAGATAAATAAAGCTTTTGTCAGTACTAAATAAGAATTAGATATTATTAAAAACGAATATTTTATTTTTTAAGGAGAAAAAAATGGCTCACAAGATATTAGAGTTAAGAGGTATTCGTAAAGAGTACGGACAAAACGTTATTTTGAATGATTTTGATCTTTCAATAAATGAAAACGAATTTGTTACTTTTTTAGGACCATCAGGTTGTGGTAAAACTACTACACTTCGTATTATTGGTGGTTTTGAAGACATGCAAGGCGGAGAATTGTTACTTGATGGAGAGGATATTGCAAATATCCCTGCATACAAGAGACCAATTAACACGGTTTTCCAAAGATATGCATTATTTCCACATTTAAATATTTATGATAACATTGCGTTTGGTTTAAGAAACAATGTTTATTCAAATATTTATGACATTGGAACAATTGATTTAATGCAAGATTTCGGGTTTGAAGAGGAAGAGATTGATAGCTTATCTCGTAAACTTTCTCATATTAATAAACCTAAAGATGTTAAGAAATATGTAGTTGATTATTTTAAATCTTTATCTAATTATTATAAGGTTTCATCATTTATTGATGAGAATAAGAAATCTTTATCTAAGATGAGTAAAGATGATTATTCTAAATCTTTAATTAAGAAGTTAGATGAACTTGATATTGCACTAAACTTAAGCGGAGATAATTTTAAGGAAGTGTGCAAGAACTTATTATCATCAATTGCAAAAGATGATGTTTATTATCAAATGATTTCTAAGATTGAAGCTAAGAGCTTTAAAGAAGATATTATTAAGCGTGAAGTTGAATCAGCTTTAAAACTAGTTAACTTATCTGGTTATGAATCAAGAGCTATTTCATCATTATCTGGTGGTCAAATGCAACGTATTGCAATCGCAAGAGCTATCGTTAATAAGCCACGTATCTTATTACTTGATGAACCTCTATCAGCACTTGATTTAAAATTAAGAAAACAAATGCGTCTTGAACTTAGAGAAATTCAAAAGAACTTAGGTATTACATTTATTTTCGTTACACATGACCAAGAAGAAGCTATGGTAATGAGTGATACTATCGTTGTAATGAATGGTGGAGAAATCCAACAAATGGGACGTCCTGAGGATATTTATAATACTCCTGCAAATAAGTTTGTTGCATCATTTATTGGTGAAGCTAACATCTTAAGAGGAGTTTATCCTGAAGCTAGAAGATTTAAGACTTTAGATAAGACATTTAAAGTTTCTGCTCATGACTTTATGCCAGGAGATAAGATTTATGTTATGGTAGCTTATGATGATTTTGATATTTGTACTGAAGACAATGCGAAGTTCGTTGGTAAGGTAACTAAGGTTAAATTCTCTAAGAATATTTATGACTTAGAAGTTGAAGTTGATAATGAAGCTAAGACTAAGATTTTAGTTAAGTCTGAAGAAAAGTACAAGATTGGTGATACTTTAGGATTTACTGTTGAAGCTGGTAATATTTACTGTGAAGCAAAGACAGAATCTAAATCTAAACTTCTTGCAAACTATGATGATTGTAATATCATTGAAGGAAGTTATATTGGTAATCAACAAGTTACATTCTTTGACAATGTATTTGATACATATTTAACTACATTTATTCCAGGTGAAGTAGTTGACGCAGTTATTAGACCTGAGGACTTCGATTTAGAAATTGAAAATCCTGATTCAGCTATCCTAACTGGTACTGTAATTAAGTCTATATTTACTGGTATTCACTTTGAATTATGGGTAGATGTAGCTGGTAAGACACTAATTGTTGAAGATTATCAAAATGTAGAAGTAGGACAAAAGGTTGGTTTAAAGGTTGATTTCTATGAAATTCATTTAATGAAGGTAGAAGATAGCGAACAACCTGAAAATATTAGAAAAATAAGAGAACAAGGTAGAAAAATTTCTGAAAATATTGAAGAAATGGCTGAGGCAGAATAATGAAACAATTTTCTAAATTAGCTATACCATACTTTGTATGGTTACTTATTTTAGTAGTACTACCTATTGTAGTAATGTTTTGCTTAACATTCATGTCTACTAATGGTATGGATTTTAGCGATGCAGTATTTTCTCTTGAAAGCTATAAACAACTAGGACAAATTGCACTATATAAGTCTATTTGGTCAAGTATTAAAATAGCTTTCTATACAGTAGTTGTATGTTTACTACTTGGTTATCCTTGTGCTTATTTCTTATCATTTTCTAAAATTAAAAATAAAATGTTAGTATTATTATTACTTATACTACCTATGTGGTGTAATTCTATGTTAAGAATTATTTCATGGTATAAATTATTCCAGTCTAATGCACTTCAAGCTCTTCATTTAGCTGGAAGTGAACAAGCAGTAGTATTTGTAACAGTTACTACATACCTTCCATTTATGATTTTCCCTATTTACACTGTACTTGAGAAGTTAGATAGATCTTATATTGAAGCTTCTAAGGATTTAGGTGTATCTAGTGTTAAGACATTCTTTAAAGTTACATTACCTCTTTCTTTAACTGGTATATCATCAGGTGTAATCATGGTATTCTTACCTGCAGCTACTGGTTTTGCGATCAGCCAAACTATCGGTCAAGGTAAGGTTCAATTAATTGGTAATTATATTCAAGCTCTATTTGAAAAAGGAGACTTTAATACTGGTTCTCTAATTTCTCTATTAACTTGTATAATTATTATTTGCTGTATATTATTATTCAGACAAATTCAAGGAAAGGAAGGTAAGAAATAATGCTTGAAAAAACAGGATTTTCTTATTACGCTCCTAAAGTATTTAAGGTAGTATTCTTTCTTTTAGTATTACTTTCAATGTATATGCCTGTATTTGTAATTGTTTATCAATCATTTAACAAAACTGCAAATGCAATTGTACCTCTTTCATGGGGTGGATTTACTTTAAGTAACTATAAAGAGTTATTTGTTAATAGACAATTATATCTATCTATTCTAGATAGTTTACTTGTATCTTTCTGGGCTACAGCTATTGCGACTGTTGCGGGAGTTTTCGCAACAATTGGTATTAACGCACTTAAGGGTAAGAAGAGAAAAGCAATGGATTTCTTAAATGAGATTCCTATGATGAACTCTGAAATCGTAACTGGTATTTCAATTATGATTATATTCTCACTACTTGCAAACCTACCAATGTTTAAACAAGTATTCGGATTCCCTACAATGTTAATTGCCCATGTATTCTTTACTATTCCTTATGTAATTTTAATGGTATATCCTAAACTTGAACAAACTGATGAATCTTTATTTGAAGCAGCTCAAGATTTAGGATGTTCTAAGGCTATGGCTTTATTTAAGGTTATTATTCCTTCTTTAAAGACATCTATTATGGCTGGTGCTTTAATCGCATTCACTCTATCTATTGATGATTTCGTTATCTCTTACTATACTCAAGGTAATGGATTCTCAAACTTCTCTAACTATGTATTTACATCATATACAAAGAAGAACTTCTCAGCTGGAGCTTATGCGTTTAACTCACTATTAACATTTATTACTTTACTAATAGTTTTATTAATTTCTTTAAAAACTAGTAAAAAGAAGGTGAAGAAATAATGAAAAAATTAATTGGTATATTTTCAGCACTTATTTTATTTACTGTATTTGCAGTAATCGTTATCTCTACACCTAAGACAGTATTAAACTTCCTAAACTGGGGAGAATATATTGATACTGAATTAGTTAAGGCTTTTGAAGAAAAGTATAACTGTCAAGTTAATGAAGAAGATGTAGCGTCAAGTGAGGCTATGTATCAAAAGATTCAAGCTGGTACAACTGCATATGATGTTGCAATTCCAGGTGACTATACAGTTAGACAAATGTATCAAGAAAATATGTTACTTGAACTTGATGTAACTAATGAAAAGTATGAGAACTTTAAGAATTATAAAACTATGTTTAATGATTCACTTCAAGCTTTAATTGATGTAAACTTCCAAGATTCTAATGGTAATGTTTATGATTCATACTTCATGCCTTATTTCTGGGGTGCTTATTCAATTATTTATTCAACTAGAAATGAAGAAGTTGAAAAAGTTGTAGAAAATAATGGTTTTAAAGCTTTATTTGACAGAAGTCTTTATAATTCAAATGTAAAAATTGGTATGTATGATACTTCTCGTTGGGATGTTGCAGCTTACCTATTAAGTGAAGGATTAAATCCAAATATTACTGACAAGTCAACTTTATCAACTGATGGTGTTTTATCTAACTCTTTACAAGATGAAATCGTTAGCGCAATAAAGACTGCTAAGTTTGATGAATGGGGAAATGATGCATTAAAGAGAGACGTTGCAAACGGAACAATCGATTTAGCATTCGTTCAACTTGGTGATTTCTTTGACGCATTATACTTATCTTATGATTCAGGTTTAACTGATATTGAGTTTAATGTAAATATTCCTACAAATACTGCAGCTTTCTTTGATTCAATGGTTATTCCTAAGACTTGTACTCAATATGATTTAGCTAATGAATTCATTAATTTCATGATGGATCCTGACAATGCTTATCAAAATGCTCAAGCTATCGGATATTGTCCTACTCTAAAAGCTGTAAATGAATTATATTTAGAAGATGCAAAGGATGAAGAAAACTATTATTATGATGATGTTTTAACTCTAAAGGATTTCTTAGATAAATATCCTATGTATTTAAATCCTTTATAT